>CAZDMC010000018.1:0-14064 GCA_964506335.1 uncultured Methylomarinum sp.
TTTTTCGCCCAGATTTTCCACAAAATCCGTGATCAACTGATTTTTCTAGGATTATCTTCGAGCCATTCTCAGGCCAGTAGCAAATCCCGGCCTATCTTCGTGACTATTTTTGACACCTGTCTTAAAAAACCAATAAATATCTAGTCAAAAATGACGAAAATGGGTTAACGAATTTGCTGTTGATTCAGTATATTAAAAATAGGTGTTGCCTGTTTTAAATCCCCAACCCTACCAGGTAAAATAAACAAGTCCTTTGTACCTAAACATTTAGCAACTTGCCAGGATTTTATGGCAGGGGGTCGACCACTGGTATTTGCACTGGTTGAAACAATTGGCCCAGCATTTTCTTCACATAAGTAACGAGCCACTGGATGTGAAGTCACCCTGACCGCTAGTGAATCATGTTCTCCCGTTAACCATTCCGGCACCCAGGATTGAGCAGGAATTATCCAGGTTACTGCACCCGGCCAGGTTTTTTGAACACGCTCAATTATACTGTCATTTAACAATAAATAAGGCTCAAGCTGAGAGAGCGAAGAGGCAATTAAAATAAGTCCTTTTTCTATTCCTCTCTTTTTTATTTCTAATAGCCTATAAACTGCATCTCCGTTAAGAGGGTCACAACCCAGACCAAAAACAGCTTCCGTCGGATAAGCAATAACGCCACCTACTTTGATTTTTTGTACGGCTTGTCTGATTTTAAAAGATGATACTAAAGACATAACTGGGTGGTTTTCAATTGAACCAAATTAAGAAGGCGGCTCTTTCGGCCCATTAATATCATCAGGATCTCCTTCATACGGGGTGGCATATTTACATTCTTTTTGTGGACATACCTTTTCTGGGCCACGTCTTTTAGTGCTTTTTAAAGTCAAAACAGGCCAATTACAATCTGGGCAGTTTTCTTTTACTGGCGCATTCCACAAGGCATAATCACATTTAGGATACTCAGAACAAGAATAAAACACTTTGCCATAACGCGATTTACGTTTAAGAATGTTACCTTTATCACATTGTGGGCATTCGACCCCGGTATCCAAGGGTTTTTCCAAAGGCTCTATATGTTTGCATTTAGGATAGCCACTACAGCCTATAAATTTGCCGTATCGCCCGGTTTTTATGACTAAATCTGATTTACATTTAGGGCAAACGCGTCCTTCGACAATTTCCGGTGCTTGCTGCTCTGTTCCATCATCATTCAAATTCCGCGTATAAGAACAGGTAGGATAATCTGTACAACCTATAAACCGTCCATTACGGCCTAATCTGATAGACAATTGCTTGTCACATTCGGGGCATTTTTCATCAATGGCTTCCTGAGTAACATCTTTACGTTGAACACTTTCTTCCTTTTCAGTAATTAAATGGGTAAATGGTTTCCAGAAGTCATGCATTAACGGTATCCAGTCCTTTTCTCCGCGCGCAACGGCATCCAGGTCATCTTCCAGTTTTGCGGTAAAATCATAATCCACATATTTAGTGAAATGATCAGTCAGAAATTTATTAACAATTCGTCCTACATCGGTCGGATAAAACCGTTTACTTTCTAAAGTAACGTATTCTCTATTTTGCAAAGTGGAGATAATGGCTGCATAGGTTGATGGCCTGCCAATACCATGTTCTTCCAGTGCTTTTACCAGACTTGCCTCACCATATCTAGGAGGCGGCTCGGTAAAATGCTGCGCAGCTATGATTTCTTTAAGGGGAACAGGGCGACCCTCTTTCATCGGAGGTAAAAAGCTTTCTTTATTATCATCCCCCTCTTTATTGTCATCTTTACCTTCCAGATAAACCGCCATAAATCCGGGTTTAGCAATGGTCGAACCTGTCGCTCTAAAAATATGGTCTTTACTGCCACAACTTAAATCAACAGACACCTGATTCAGCGTGGCATGTATCATTTGACAAGCTACTGTTCGTTTCCAGATTAATTCATACAGCCTGTATTGATCTTTAGTCAGATTTTTTTTGATTTTTTCAGGTAAATTAAACGCAGAAGTAGGTCTGATTGCTTCATGCGCTTCTTGTGCATTTTTTGCCTTTGTTTTAAATGAACGCGGTTCTTTGGGAACATTCTCTTTACCATATTTTTCTGCAATCAATTCCCGAATCTGTCCCAATGCTTCTTCTGACAGGTTAACTGAATCGGTACGCATATAGCTTATTAAACCCGCTGATTCACCATTAACCTCAATACCTTCATAAAGCTGCTGAGCTACCATCATGGTTTTTTTGGTGGTAAACCCCAGTTTTCTGGAGGCTTCTTGTTGTAGGGTTGAAGTAATAAAAGGAGCCGCTGGATTACGTTTTCGTTGTTTTTCCTCCAGTTTCTCGACCATTAACTGGCCCTCTGCTGCATCAATCAGCGTTTGTTTTACTTTTTCTGCATTTGCTTCGTCTACAATACTGAATTGATTGAGTTTTTCACCTTCAAAGCGGGTCAGTTTAGCCTTAAATAACTGCCCATCAGCATTAAGCTCAGCCGTGTGCGACCAGTATTCGCGTTTGATAAAGGCTTCAATTTCAAGTTCACGTTCAACAATCATTCTTAACGCAGGACTTTGCACACGCCCTGCTGACAGACCTCTACGAATTTTCTTCCATAATAAGGGAGATAAATTAAATCCCACCAGATAGTCTAAAGCACGCCTTGCCTGCTGTGCATTAACCATGTTGATGGATAATTCAGTCGGGTTAGCAATCGCTTCGGTGACTGCTTTTTTAGTAATTTCATGAAAAACCACGCGTTTTACATTTTTATCTTTGAGTGCCTTTTTTGATTTTAAATACTCAAAAACATGCCATGAAATAGCTTCCCCTTCTCTATCTGGGTCGGTCGCAAGATATAATGTCTCTGCTTTTTTAATAGATTTGGTGATTTCCTGTAAATGACGCTGATTTCGTTCAATCAGCTGATATTTCATGGCAAAATCATTTTCCGTATCAACCGCCCCTTCTTTTGGAATCAAGTCTCTTACATGTCCATAAGACGCTAATACCTGGAAATCTTTGCCCAGATATTTTTCAATTGTCTTGCACTTGGCGGGTGACTCTACAATGACAAGGTTTTTACTCATTTTTTTTATACGATTAATGTAAAAGTGCAGGGGTTAATTCGTAAACGATATCTTCCATTCTTGAAAAAGCAATATCATCGTCAGATTGACTTAGTAAAACCATTAGTACCGTCCATTTTAATTCTTCTAATGAGAGCATTTCATTGTCCAGAGCCATCGCTCTATCTATAACAATTTCTCGCGTCGATGCCGTTAAAATAGCGTTATGTTCCAGAAACAGTAAAAAATCACGGCATTCTATATCTAATTTTTTTTCTTCTTGAGCACTAAAAATACGGAATGCCGAGGTAACAACAGGAATGATGTCACTCTGCTCAGTCAATGTTTCCAGCCAGTCAAAAGCACTATTCACTTCAGCCGACTCAAAACCTGCTTGCAGCAATTCAGTTTTAATACCCTCACTGTCGGGGAGTAGTTCTATATCATCGTCTAAATAATTTTCAAACAGATAAATGAGAACATCAAATATATTTTCTTTCATATAACCTTTTTATTTATTTCGAATATAACCCCCAGCTACTGTTGCTATGGAACCTTGTAACTCAAGCATCAGTAACATAGATGATATGACTTCCACTGAATATCCAGATTCCTGTACCAGCCAATCAACCGAAGTGGGGCTAAACATAATGAGATTCAATAGATTTTGCTGCTCCAGGTCAAGTGCTGATTGTAAATTTTCTTGCTTGTTTTCTTCAGGCTGTTGATTATACTCACCTAATTCATCAAAAATATCTTGAGTATTTTCGACCAGTTTAGCCCCTTCTTTGATCAATGCATTACAACCGCGTGCTAAAGAACTGTGAATAGAGCCTGGAATGGCAAAAACTTCGCGATTGGCTTCTAGTGCCATTCTTGCTGTTATTAAAGAGCCACTTCGCCTGGCTGCCTCTACCACCAATAAACCGATACAAAGCCCACTGATTATTCGGTTTCTTCTGGGAAAATGATGAGCATGTGCCGCAGTGCCCGGTGGAAATTCAGAAACAAGGGCACCGGTATTGGCTATATCCGTTGCCAACGCTTTGTTTCGTGCAGGATAAACTCTATCTAACCCGGTTCCTGCTACTGCTATGGTATGACCCTTAGCATTTAATGCGCCTTGATGCCCTGCGGCATCAATACCTAAAGCCAGACCACTGGTTATGATAAAACCCGCAGTGGATAATGATTTTGCAAATGCTATTGCTGTCTCTTTACCTAAAGGTGATGGGTTTCGGCTGCCTACAATCGCTATCTGGGGCTGAGATAAGAGTTCTGGATTGCCTTTGACAAAAAGCAAAGGGGGTGGGCTACCAATTTCTTTTAGCTGACGGGGATATAAGCTATCGTTAACAGTTAAAAGATGATTATCTTGCTGTTCTAGCCAGACTAAATCCTGTTCAATCAAAGTCCAGTCAGGATTTTTAATAAAATCAATACTTTTTTCTTTTAAGCCTGAAGCCGTCAGTTTACTATAGGATTGATTAAATAATTGTTCGGGTTGAAATGAATCGAGGGTTTTTAAAAATGTTTTACTGCCAACCCCCGGAGCTCTTAATAATAAAAGCCAATATTTAAGCGAAGCAAGGGGAGTTGTGGTCACAGTCACTGAAAAATAAAGGATAAATTTAGGATTGGAAAAATCATCACCTCCCGGTGAGAAATTTAAGCAACAAATATTTCCTGTTGCCAAAAACCTGTTCAAGATCGTTACCAGCCGTTGTCAGTTGTGTGCGGACGGCGGCAGAAACCGGAGTTTACACGAAGTAAATGAGGATTTTGAGCACCATCCAAGCGCAAAGACAGTGGCGCAGTAGATCTTGAACAGGCTCTAAGGCGTTTGCACTCTATCAAGCAAATGAATAGCCTGTGTAGCTTCAAGAACCAAGGCATAACTGACCCGTTCAAAGGGTCGAAAAATCATTAATAGACCGGCTAATTCATCAGGTAATTTAAGCATACTATTTTTTTCCTCATTATAAGGATCAGCAATCAACTTTCCGCGCTGGTATATATCAAGGATATGCCCTGTTTCCAATCCATCCACTAATCCTTTATCAATAACAACAATATTATGCTGCCCAATTTGAGAAACACCATCAAGCACACTAATAATACTACCAGAGATTAGTTTTTCAGGGGGACGCGGGAAATAATTCAATGCTAATTCACTTTTATCACTCACCATAAGTCGATCACCTTTCATGACTTCACGACTCGACTTTATAATCCTGAGTGTTGCTGGGCTACCGGCTTTTTCTATGGTTGCATCTGCAACGTATTTTGCTTCATAGCCTAACACTTCACCACTTTCCGGACTGATATACGCTTCCCCTGCACGATAAATGGTATAGCTAAGACTTTCTGGTGCGCTAATTGACTGAACATAGATTCTATCACCCGCGCCTGCAATAACATGTTCCCCCGCAATACTAATAACATAAGGAGATTGAGCTAATTCCTTATGATCAACCACTTTCGGTGATATTAAAAATTGCGAAATAGCATCCGTTGGAATAATTTTGATGGTTTCTTCTATAGGGGATGTTCTTATTCGCGGCCTAATGTCTGTATTTCTATCAAAGCTTAATTGTGGTTTGCCATCAACCATAGAAAAATACAAAGTAGTACCTGCATACACTAAATCGGGGTTTTCGACTTCAGTATTATTTTCCCATAACAAGGGCCACTGTCCTGGGTTTTGCAAAAATTGACTGGCAATATCCCATAAAGTATCCTCTTTCTGCACTGTATATTGCTCTGGATGACCCGGTTTAATTAGAACAGTCTCTGCCCAGATATTGACACTGAAAACCAAAAAAAACACCAAGCTCACAGTTTTTCGAAAAGCCATTTTTTAACACCTTAATAAATTTAAGTTCTATCCGTATGTAAAGTTTAGATGAATTCAGATAGAATTCCAGTATTAAAACATTTTTAAAGCGGAGTTATCATTGAGTCTTCTACCTGTTCTTGAATTTCCTGATAAACGCCTGCGTACCAAGGCAAAGCCTGTGACTGTTTTTGATGAGCGCATCAAAACCCTGGTAGATGACATGCTGGAAACCATGTATGAAGCCAGGGGCGTTGGCTTGGCGGCTACCCAGGTCAACATCCATCAACGCGTTATTATCATTGATGTCAGTGAAAAAAAGGATGCGCCCCTGTGTTTAATCAACCCCGAAATTATTGAAAAAACGGGGGTTGAAGAGTCTGAGGAAGGCTGTTTGTCGGTTCCCGGGTTTTTTGAAAATGTAACACGCGCAGAACAAATCAAGGTGAAAGCCGTAGATAAAGAAGGCTCCCCTTTTGAAATTGAAGCGGATCAACTGCTATCTGTCTGTATTCAGCATGAAATGGATCATCTTGAGGGTAAACTGTTTGTCGATTATTTGTCACCTCTTAAGCGAAAACGCATCAAGACAAAGCTGGAAAAAATTCATAAAAAAGAAGGTAAAAAATAACAATGAAAATTATTTTTGCCGGAACCCCTGATTTTGCAGTGCCTGCCTTACAATGTCTGATTGATTCAAAGCATCAGCTCTGTGCTGTTTATACACAACCTGACCGACCTTCTGGCAGAGGCCGAAAACTTGGCTCCTGCCCGGTTAAAACATTAGCACTCAAGGCAAATATTCCTGTGCTGCAACCAGAAACTTTAAAAACAGCTGAGGATTTAAAGTTATTTTCATCTTTTGAAGCGGATCTTATGGTGGTTGTAGCTTATGGCATTATATTACCGCAAAGCATTTTGGATGCGCCCAGATTAGGCTGTGTCAATATACATGGTTCATTATTACCGCGCTGGCGCGGTGCAGCTCCGATTCATCGTGCCTTAATGGCTGGCGACAAAACCACCGGCATTACCATCATGCAAGTCATCAAAAAACTGGATGCAGGGGATATGCTACATAAAGAACCCTGCAATATTGAAGCGCATGATACCAGTAGTGATTTACATGATAAATTGGCTCACTTAGGTGCAATAGGCGTAGAAAAAGTATTAGCCCAAATTGAAGCCGGTACTTTACATGCCATTAAACAGGATGAGTCCCTGGTCAGTTATGCAGAAAAATTGGATAAAAAAGAAGCATTAATAGACTGGACGCTTTCCGCTATAGAAATAGACAGAAAAATCAGAGGGCTTAATAGCTGGCCGGTTGCTCAGACACTATACCAGGGTAAAGTCTTACGCATTTGGAAAGCAACCATTAGCCACGATAACTCCAGCTTAGCAGCCGGTACTGTTAATCAGCATAATAAACACGTTAGCGTGTCAACCGGAAAGGGTATTATTGCTTTACTTGAAGTTCAACTCCCCGGAAAAAAGCGAATGGATATTGAGGCTTTCTTAAATGCTCATACTATTGACGGTGTCATTCTTGGATAAACTTTTAAAACAATGAATTTACGATTAATTAGTGCAGGTGTTTTATCTAAAGTCATTAAAGACGGTCAATCTTTAACCCTGGCTCTGGATAATGCCCTGGAAAATATTGCAAGCAATAAAGACAGTGCCTTTATACAAGCTTTATGCTATGGAGTGACGCGCCAGTATTATCGACTGGATTATATGCTTCAGCAATTACTAGACAAACCGCTACGCAATAAAGACAGTGATATTAAAATGTTATTGCTTCTTGGCATTTTTCAATTGAATACTATGCGAGTAAAAGCCCATGCCGCGGTTTCGGAAACAGTCTCGGCAGCCAGTAAAAAAAGCTGGGCAAAGTCTTTAATTAATGGCGTACTTCGGCAATTTATCCGTGAACAGGAAGCACTGAATAAAAAAGCAGATCAACACCCTTCATCTTTGTATTCTCATCCGCCATGGCTGATCAGCAGAATCCAGCAAGACTGGCCAGACAATGCTGTAAAAATATTCCAGGAGAACAATAAACAAGCGGCTATGACATTGCGAGTAAATCTGGCAAAAAACAGTGTTGCAAATTATCTTTCGTTATTAGATAAGCACTCTATTTCTGCAAGTAGCCTGCCCTTTTCTGATACAGCCATTGTGCTGGAACAGGCTGTAGCTGTTGAAAAACTACCTGGATTTAGCAATGGACTGGTTTCTGTGCAAGATGCTGCTGCTCAGTTAGCGGCAACTCTACTTGATGTTCAAGATAATCATAGTGTGCTTGATTTATGTGCTGCACCTGGCGGTAAAACAGCAGCCATACTTGAAAGAGCAGGAGATTCAGTTTCAGTCATTGCTGTGGACATTGATCATAAACGCTTAGACCGCGTTAAAGATAATCTACAGCGTTTAAAACTCCAGGCCACACTGATTACCGGTGATGCCAGCGACCCCGAATCCTGGGTGAAAAATCAGCTTTTTGACCGTATTCTAATAGATGTACCCTGCTCTGCAACCGGGGTAATAAGACGCCACCCTGACATCAAAATTTTGCGCCGTGAAAGTGATATTGATACCTTACAATTATTACAAAAAAATATTTTGAATGCCGCCTGGAAGCTCTTAAAACCAGGAGGACTTTTATTATATGCAACCTGTTCTATTCTAAAACAGGAAAACCAGCAACAAATTGACGCTTTTCTAAAAAACCATAGCGATGCATCTGAAATTATAATTAACGCTGACTGGGGAATAAAAACAAAGTTTGGCCGACAAATATTAACCGGCGACTTTAATATGGATGGATTTTATTATGCAAAACTGCTTAAATCATAAAAGGTCGCTTTTTCTCATTTTATTCTTTAGCTTAAGCACTCATAAAGTCTCTGCTGAAAACTTTTATGCATCTATAAACAATGTCACCATTTATCTTCAAGATCAGCATTACCAATTAAATGCTGATATTAATTACAACTTGAGTCCAACAGCCAAAGAAGCATTGCAAAAAGGAATTCCTTTGAGCTGGTTGATACAGATCAAAATACAGCACCCGGGGGATTTTTGGCATACAACTCTAAAAGAATTAAGCATAAGTTATCAAATTCAAAATCATGCTTTACTCAATTTATATAGCGTCAAAAAATCCGATGACCCATCAAAACACATGTTTTCGAGCTTGACGGCTGCTTTGAATTTTATGTCTAAACTCCGCAGTGTCAACCTGATTGACAAACAGTTATTAAAAAAAGATACAAAATACCACGCAGCCATTAAAACACTCTTTATTCGTGAAGCATTACCTACGCCCTTACGGCCCATGTCTTATTTTAATTCACAATGGGCGCTATCCAGTCCTTGGTCGTTATGGCAATTACAAAATTAAAAATACCCCTTAGTGTTTTCATCCTGGTTTTATTCGGCTTAATTATTCTGTCGTTACAATTAATGAGCACGGCAACCCAGGAATCTTCTGAGCTAAACGATATTTATTCCTGGTTACTATTAGGGAATAGCCTGGGATCACTCACTCTATTTATTCTGGTTGGCATCAATGTATACTCCTTGGCGCGTGAATTAAAAAAAAGAGAAGCCGGCTCCAGACTCACTACGCGAATGATTTCCTTATTTGTTTTATTAGCGATAGCACCCGCTGTGATTGTATTTTATTTTTCAGTGCAATTTCTGCATCAGGGCATAGACAGCTGGTTTAATGTGGAAATAGATAGAGCCATGGAAGATGCCTTGGAGCTCAGTGAGGTATCACTGGAACATAGAATGCGACTGCATTTAAAACAAACCCGACAAATAGCCAAAGAAGTTATTGGCAAATCTAAAACATTAATCACCCTGGAAATGAGTGAACTGCGGGAAAAAATAGATGCTACAGAAATCACACTTTTTTCTCGTCAAGGCCATATTATCGCCTCCGATAGCATAGAACCCAGCAATATTTTACCTAAATTACCGGAAGACCATATCTGGCTACAAACCCGGCAAAATCAGGAATATTATGCCTTAAGCCCCAATGACAACGAGGACTTACAAATACAGGTAGTAGTTCCCGTGCATGATGATGAACCTCGTTACCTGCAAGCTTTATTTCACGTATCCCTGCGCACTGCGGATCTGACAGACTCAATAGATTTTGCCTTTATCCGTTTTCAGGAAATGTCATTTTTACGTGATTCTTTAAAAACCAGTTTTGTATTGGTATTATCTTTAGTCTTATTGCTCAGTTTATTAGCGGCCATCTGGATTGCTTTTATCAGCATTAGAAATATTGTCGCGCCAGTAAAAGAGCTGGTCAAAGGCACTCAAGCTGTTGCTAACGGAAATTATAAGCAACAGCTTCCAGTAATGTCTCAAGACGACTTAGGTTTTCTGGTAGAATCTTTTAATGCCATGACTCAGCGCATTTCCCAGTCAAGAGACGAAACGCACAAAGCCAGTATTGAAGTAGAACACCAGCGCGCCTACCTGGAAACGGTTTTATCTAATTTAACCGCCGGTGTGATCAGTTTTAGTGATACGCATAAAATTCGTACGGCAAATCAGGCAACTTATAGAATTCTGCATATACAAGTCAGTCATTTTGTTGGAGAAACTTTGTTAGATATTGCAGAAAAACATACAGAATTAGCGCAATTATTAACCACCATACAGCATCTTATACAACAAGCAGATGATATCTGGGAACACAGATTTGCTTTTTTAGGCAGCAATGGTCGCCAGGAATTACTTTGCCGAGGCACACCCCTGTTTGACTCTACAGGGTCTAATGTTGGTTCCATTGTGGTTTTTGATGATGTCACAGATTTAATTCAGGCTCAAAAAAATGCAGCCTGGGGTGAAGTTGCCCGACGACTGGCGCATGAAATCAAAAACCCGTTAACGCCTATTCAGCTGGCTGCTGAAAGAATGCAGCATAAACTATCTGCTGAATTATCAGAAAAATCAGCACAAATATTACAACGCTCGACTCAAACCATTGTTAATCAAGTAGAAGCCATGAAATCTATGGTTAATGACTTTGCAGAATATGCAAAACCCAGTAAAAAGCAAGTGGAACACATTAATCTTAACCAGCTAGTCACTGAAATTTTAGCACTCTATACATTGCAAACAATCCGTATTAAAACTACCTTTAAAACTGAGAACATTATCATTAAAGCAGACCCCGTCAGTATCAGACAAGTTTTGCATAATCTGCTTAAAAACGCCCAGGAAGCAATCAATGCTAACGGCAAAATAGAAATAAAATTGAACAAAGTATTAAGAAACAACTCGGAGTATGTTGAATTAGCTATTTACGATAATGGTTCGGGGCTTGCTGAACAACAAATCGACACAATTTTTGAGCCTTATGTAACAACAAAAGCCAAAGGAACGGGATTAGGTCTGGCTATCGTTAAAAAAATTATTGAAGAACATGGCGGAGTAATCTGGGTGGATACAACGTATAATAATGGTGCTGGCTTTATTATCCAGTTACCCACAATTTAGGAAGAAGCAGTGAATACAAAATCACCTTACATTTTAGTAGTTGATGATGAACCCGATATCAGACAACTGGTTTCAGAAATTCTTGAAGACGAAGGCTATCAGGTGGTCATGGCTGAAAATGCCACCGCCGCAAGAGCTGCAAAAAGCCAACAAGAACCTCAGTTGATTTTACTGGATATCTGGATGCCTGATACTGACGGCATTACCCTGCTAAAAGAATGGGTTGCTGACAATAAACTGCTTTGTCCCGTAGTGATGATGTCAGGCCACGGTTCCGTGGAATCCGCAGTAGAAGCCACCAGACTCGGAGCTTACGACTTCCTGGAAAAACCCTTAGCCCTGGTAAAGCTTTTGCTAACCGTGGAACGGGCACTGCAAACCAGCCAGTTACAACAAGAAAATGCAGGACTTAAACAGCAATTGATGCTGAATATAGAGCCTATTGGTAAAAGTGCCGTCATAGCGCGTACCAAAGAACAGTTAAAACGCCTATCCCAGCATAATGCCAAGGTATTACTGGTCGGTGAAGCCGGTGTCGGTAAAGAATTATTTGCACGTTATCTACACAATAATACCAGCCGCCGCGACGGCCCTTTTATTGATGTTGCTGTGGGCAGTATTTCTCCTGAAAATTCAGCGGTAGAATTTTTTGGTAAAGAAGAAAATGGCAAAGTGTATCAAGGACTACTAGAACAGGCACAAGGCGGTACTTTATTTTTAGGCGAAATTGCCGGCATGGACGCTGAAACTCAGACCAGACTGTTAAGTGCTTTAGAATCCAGTTCTTTCCTTAGAGTAGGAGGCAGTGAATCCGTACGTGTTGATATCAAGGTGATTGCCTCAACCCGTGAAACCTTACAAGAAGAAGTAAATGCCAAACGATTTCGTCAGGATCTCTATTATATGCTAAATGAAGTCACTATAGATATTGCGCCATTAAGAGAGCATAGCGAAGATGTTCCAGAACTGCTCAATTTTTATGTCGATCATTTTATAAGTATTGAGAAGCTTCCCTTTAGAAAATTTTCAATGGCTGCACAAAATTATTTACGAAATTATGCCTGGCCCGGTAATGTAAGAGAGCTAAGAAATCTGGTTCAGCGTTTAATGATTTTAGGTGTGGGTGATGATATAGAACTGGATGAAACAAAAACAGCATTGGGTTCAATCGCTGATACACCACAAATTAACTCATCTATTCCCGAATTTTTTAATTATCCACTGAAAGAGGCAAGAGAGCATTTTGAGAAATCCTATTTAGAATATCATTTTGAAAAAACCGGGGGCAGTGTCGCCAAATTAGCGGTGGCAGTCGCTATGGAAAGAACCCATCTTTATCGCAAATTACATGCTTTAAAGATAAAGTTATAGTTAACTCTCGGCTACCCTTGATTTTGTCCAATAGCCGCGTTGAAAGCACTTATTTACAGGTGTAAACTACACGCTTTCGCCTTGCTCTTGAACAAAATCAAGGGCAATCTGAGCACTTACAGATTACGCTGAGTAGTTACAAGTTATAAATAAACTTGAACCTTATCAAAAAATCCAGTAGAATTCTCGCTCTTTAATAGCCCTAACAGATACTAAGTAATAATGAAAACATTTAGTGCAAAGCCAGCAGAAGTTAAGCGCGATTGGTATGTAGTTGATGCGGAAGGCAAGACCTTAGGCCGCTTAGCTTCTGAAATTGCACGTCGTCTACGTGGCAAGCATAAACCAGAATATACACCTCATGTAGATACCGGCGATTACATTATTGTAGTCAATGCAGAAAAAATCGGCGTTACCGGCAACAAAGAAAAAGACAAAATGTATCATCACCACACGGGTTATATTGGCAACTTAAAATCTGTAAGCCTGGGCAAATTAAGAAAAACTTTCCCGGATCGCATTATTAATAAAGCCGTTGAAGGGATGTTACCAAAGAATCCACTGGGTCGAGCCATGTTCAAAAAACTAAAAGTTTATGCAGGCCCAACTCACGACCATCAAGCTCAACAACCTAAAGTATTGGAATTATAGGATAATCATGGCAGCTCAATATTATGGAACAGGACGTCGCAAAAGTGCAGTAGCACGCGTTTATGCAGTGACTGGTACCGGTAAATTCACTATTAACAGCCAAACTATAGAAGCTTATTTTGGTCGTAAAACAGACCAGATGGTTGCAAAACAACCCTTAGAACTTCTTGAAAAAACTACAGACTTTGATCTGAATGTTATCGTTAAAGGCGGCGGCCCTTCGGGTCAGGCCGGTGCAATTCGTCATGGTTTAACCAGAGCGTTAATGGACTTTGATGAAGAATTACGTCCTCAATTGAGAGCAGCAGGTTATGTAACTCGCGATTCACGTTGTGTTGAACGTAAAAAAGTGGGCTTGCACAAAGCCAGAAAACGTCCTCAGTACTCAAAACGTTAAGTTTATTTCAGAATATTTTCTGTTTAAAAAGGCCGATGTCGAAAGACTTCGGCCTTTTTATTAGCTATCAATAACTCAAAAAACAGTTAATCCTAGAAAAATCAGTTGAGCACGGATTTTTCTAGGATTAAAGGTGCATATCACTGTCTTTTATCCGGGAGGATACCCTTTTATCCAGTTTCCCCAGCTTTACAAAAAGATGCATACCTTTTTCATCAGCAAGC
>CAZDMC010000019.1:0-13725 GCA_964506335.1 uncultured Methylomarinum sp.
TGGGTAATATTCCATACCGGACTGAGCGTATGCATCTGCCCATTGCTGATCAAAAACGTATTCACCGCGAGAATGCGTTTTTAAATACAGCGGCATGGCTGTAATTAATTCATCTTTATCAATAACAAGTAAATGATGAGGTAGCCAGCCTGTTTTTTCGCAAACTGAGCCACTTTGCTCCAGTGCCAGTAAAAACTCATGACGTAGAAAAGGATCTTTATTTTGCACCAGTTTATTCCAGCACGTAGAATCAACCTCAGTCATACTATTAATTTGCTTAATTACCATGCATAAACCTTTCTCACAATCTTGCGAAAATAATAAGAAGCCTATTTTACAGATAATTCAGCAGCAGTTTTCCGAATCTAAAAAGGTTTGGGAAATAGGCAGTGGCACGGGACAACACGCCTGTTATTTTGCAGAAAGTCTACCGCAGCTAATTTGGCAAAGTACAGACATGGCAGAAAACTTGGCAGGAATCAATAGCTGGGTGAACCAGGCAGGGCTTGATAATCTAGCCGCACCAATGGCTTTAGACGTATTGGATAAAGATTGGCCGTGCCAGAAAATAGATGCCTTGTTTACAGCCAACACCTTACATATTATGCATTGGCAAACGGTGCAGTGTTTTTTTGACGGTTTGGGAAAATACTTAATAGATCAGGCCATAGTCTGTATTTATGGCCCGTTTAATTACCACGGAAAATATACCAGCGCCAGTAATGCACAGTTTGATCAATGGTTAAAATCTGCTGATCCACAAAAAGGTATTCGTGATTTTGCAGAGATTGAAAAGCTGGCTAAAAAGGTAAATTTAGTCATTAAAGAAGATTTTTCAATGCCTGCCAATAATCGTTTATTGGTTTTAAACAGAGGTGATTAAAAGTAAAGTAAATTTTATACTTCCTGACTTTGTAGCCCGTATGGAACAAAGTGTAATACGGGGTTGGCGGTTTTGGCTTCCCGTATTTCACAAGCTTCATACGGGCTACTTTCCTTAAAACTCAGTGGTCTCTGTGCCTATTTTATACCCACACAAAACAGCATAGTGCAATAAGCTATCTTGATGATGCTACTTGTTTACGCTGTCTTTGTTGATCCTTATGCTGATACTTCAAGGCACGACGTTGAGAGGCAATATCACGCGTTGCCGAACCGATATGTTCTTCACCACGCAGTTTAGCCATTTCCACCTGTTTTTCTCGTTCCTGAAAGCGGTTTAATTGCTTCTTCGAAACTTTGTCGTAACAATGTGGGCAGCTTACCCCTTGTATATAGTGTTCACTTTTTTTCTCATCCTCAGTAATAGGGTAACGGCAGGCATAACACTGGTCGTACTGGCCTTTTTCCAGGGCATGATTCACAGCAACCCGATTATCAAAAACAAAACATTCCCCTTGCCACAAAGATTGCTCAACAGGGACTTCTTCCAGATATTTTAAAATGCCGCCCTGAAGATGATAAACCTCATCAAAGCCTTGTTCTTTTAGGAATGCGGTAGACTTTTCACAACGGATACCGCCAGTACAATACATGGCGACTTTTTTATGTTTATCAGTATCCAGTTTTTCTTTAACGTATTGAGGAAATTCACGAAAAGTGTCAGTAATAGGGTTAACCGCGCCTTTAAAAGCACCAATCTGGACTTCGTAATCGTTACGGGTGTCAATCAGTAAAACTTCGGGATCAGAAATCAATTTATTCCAGTCCTCAGGTTTTACATAAGTACCGACAATGCGTTTTGGGTCAATGCCATTGACACCCATAGTGACAATTTCTTTTTTTAATTTGACCTTGCTACGGTAAAAGGGCATTTGATCTTCATAAGACTCTTTGCTTTGCAGGTCTGCAAAACGCGGATCAGAGCGTAACCAGTTCAGAACAGCATCAATGCCCTGTCTATTTCCGGCTATGGTGCCATTAATACCTTCTTTAGCCAGTAATAAAGTGCCTTTGACTTGATGTTTTGTCAGCAATGTTAAAAGAGGCGGTTTGATGGATTCATAATCATCCAGGGTGACAAATTTGTACAAGGTTGATACAACAATAGTGTTCATGTTTACCTACAGCAGACCAAAACGTAAAACCGGTGCGGTTAAAAAAAGGAGATATTCTACCTTGATTACAAGAAGGATATAAAACTTTATAGAATAAAATACAGCGTTAAAACAGAGAATATTAGTAGAACACGATACCCTTCGGGCAAAAAATTAAATGTATGCTCTTAGAACCTGTTCAAGATCTACTGCGCCACTGCCAGTCGCGCTTGGGCGGTGCTCGAAATCCTCATTTACTTTGTGTAAACTCCGGTTTCTCCTCTCCCGTCCGCACACACATAACTAGCAGTGGCTCGTAACGATCTTGAACAGGTTCTAAGGAAAAATAGTTAAAGTAATTTATTAAGAAAACTTTGTTTTCCGATACATAAAAATAGCATAGACGCTTATCATTATAAGGGAATGCCTATGGCTAATTTATTTGGCTCATTGCTGATGAGATATCACCCGAAACTATTTTATCTATTTGGAGATGTAGTAAATCAAAAGTGCTCAGCAACTCTTCCCGATCGGGTTTTGAAAAATTTGACAGCACATAGTCAATCACTGGCTTGTTCGAAACAGGACGGCTAATGCCCAGTCTTGCGCGATAAAACCTTTTATCAGTCAGGTTTGTCATAATATCTCGCAAGCCGTTATGTCCCGCGTGTCCGCCGCCCATTTTTAGCTTTACTACGCCGACATCAAAATCCAGTTCATCATGAACCACTAGAATTTCATTACATTCAAATTTATAAAATCGGGCAACAGTAGCTACTGACAAACCACTTCGATTCATAAAAGTTTGAGGCTTTAACAGTACAACTTTATTGGCGCCGACAAAGATATTGGCCACTAAGCCATGAAATTTTGACTCTTTTGCCCATGTTGTGGAAAAATGCTCAAGCAAATAGTCTAAAAACAAAAACCCGGCATTATGCCGGGTTTTCTGGTACTGTTGCCCAGGATTACCCAGGCCTACAATCAATTTAATCACTTTTATTCAGACTACTCGTCCTCTTCAGCGCTACCTTCATCATCATCATCTTCAGTTATAGCATCTTCTTTGGGGCCTCTCACTTTCATTACTTGAGCAACGGTATGATCATGGTCGCCAGCTTGAGCCAAAATTACAATATCAACACCCTTGGGTACGACAATATCGGTAAGATGAATTGAGCTTCCTAGTTCCATATTAGTTAAATCCACTTCAATATACTCAGGTAAGGCAGAAGGTAGGCAGGACACCTCAACATCCACCATGGCATGAGTCACTACCCCACCCATTTTAACGCCAGCACAAATGCTTTCATTAATAAAATGTAAAGGGACGTGTGCTTTTAAGACATGTGATTCATCAACCCGTAAGAAATCAAGATGTAATATCTGTACTTTTGCCGGATGACGCTGAACGCCTTTTAAAATTGCCTTTTCTGTCTTGCCATCAATTTTTAAATCCAGCACATGAGAATAAACAGCCTCATGCTCAAGATGCTTGCAAACATCGTTATGATCTAAAGTGATCGATTGAGGAGCTACCTCGCCACCATACACAACCGCAGGCAATTTACCTTCACGTCGTATTGCTCTTGCCACAGCTTTACCTGAAAAATCGCGATTTTCAGCTACAAATTCAAACATACTAGACATCTTTTTCTCCAAAACATACGCTTTTAGGTATGCGTTTTTCTTTAAATATTAAAATATTATTTAGCAACGTGCACGGAATAAGTTGGGCAATTGGCAAAGTAATTTGTTGGTCTTCAAGGTGTAGAAATGGGCGCATAGCAAGCTATGCAACTATTTCTACAACGAAGAAGACGTACAAATTACAAAGTCAATTGTTCAAGTTATTCCGTGCGCGTTCCTTAGTCAACATAGAGTGAACTTACTGACTCACTCTCCGCAATTCTTCTGATTGTCTCGGCCAGCATTTCAGCAACACTTAACTGCCTAATCTTGTCTATTGCCAATAACTCCGGGTTTAACGGTATGGTATCTGTTACCACCAATTCATCCAGCAATGATTCCCTGATGTTTTTAGCAGCAGCTCCTGATAAAACCGGGTGGGTGCAATAGGCAACCACTTTTAAAGCCCCTTTGCTTTTAAGTGCTTTAGCGGCATTACATAAGGTGCCAGCAGTATCCACTAAATCATCAACCATCACGCATGTTCTTCCTGAAACATCGCCTATAATATGCATAATTTCAGACACGTTTGCCTTAGGCCGACGTTTGTCTATAATGGCCAAATCGGCATCATCTAAGCGTTTGGCTAACGCTCTTGCTCTTACCACACCACCAACATCAGGCGAAACAACAATTAAATTTTCATATTTCCGCCGCCATACATCACCCAATAATATGGGTGATGCATAAACATTATCTACAGGAATATCAAAAAATCCTTGTACCTGGTCGGCATGCAAATCAACTGTTAAAACACGATTTGCGCCGGCAGTATCCAGCATATTAGCCACTAATTTTGCGGTGATCGGCACCCGCGCAGATCTTGAACGTCTATCTTGCCGCGCATAACCATAATAAGGGATTACCGCCGTTACGCGTAATGCGGATGCTCTTTTTAAAGCATCAATCATTACCAGCAACTCCATTAAATGCTCATTGGCAGGAGAGCAGGTCGGCTGTATTACAAATACATCTCGACCACGCACATTTTCCTCAATTTCAACGACTATTTCACCGTCACTAAAACGATCCACAGTCGCCATACCGAGCCGCATATTTAACTTCTTCGCTATACCCTCAGATAAGGCTCTGTTGGCATTACCTGAAAATATCATCATAGAAGCATCTTGCATTTAAGCACTCCGCTAATTATTACAAATGGAGGTACACTTGAAAGTACAAAATATTTATTCAGTACATTCTTAAAATGGCTGGGCTACCAGGATTCGAACCTGGGTATGCGGAGATCAAAACCCCGTGCCTTACCGCTTGGCGATAGCCCAATAAAAACAATATATTTCAGACGGTTATCGCGCGAAATATAAATCAGCCTAGCATCTCCAGCAACGGTGATCGGTTCAACCCTTTGGTTAAATACGTTCGCCATTTGCCTTGCAATGATTCAAATGCTTTTTGCGCCAATACTTCTGAATCAAACTGCGCAAATACACAGGCTCCTGTACCCGTTAATCTGGCTTCAGAAAAAACGGCCAGATCAACCAACGCATCCGCTACTGGCTGATGCAACTCTCGAACCACATCCAGGCAATCATTTTGATGCTGACCCGAAATGAAGTCAGCCATTGTGATTGATTTACTGTTTCTTGTCAAATCCTTAACCGAAAAAATTGCTTTGGTATCGACATGACATTCTGGTTTTATAATAAGCAGCCATTTTTCCTGGGTCTCAATTTTTTTAAGTTTCTCGCCTACACCCTCTGCCCAGGCGGCATGACCAAAAACAAAAACGGGTACATCTGCGCCTAATTGCAAGCCCAGTTTCATCAATTCTTTTACTGATAAGCCTAGTTTCCAGAGCTGATTCAAAACCAGTAATGTTGTTGCTGCATCAGAACTTCCCCCGCCCAGGCCACCGCCCATGGGCAAGTTTTTTTCAAGTGCTATTAAAACACCTTGCTGAGATCCTGTTGCTTGCTGTAACAATTTTGCTGCCCGTACGGTTAAGTCAGTTTCTTCCGGGACATCTGGAATAGGAGATAATAGTTTTACCTGCGCATCATTAAGCGGGTGAAAAGTTAAGTAGTCGCACCAGTCAATTAGCTGAAATACCGTTTGCAATAAATGGTAACCATCTTCACGTTGCCCCGTTATTCTTAGCATTAAATTGATTTTTGCAGGTGCCGGCCATTGCCTGTTCCAGGCGGTCATTTCTTGTTCCATTTTTTCATGGTAGTTGCCACCGATTAATGACTAATTTTAATGTTGATTGATTGTTTACAATTTTAATTTTACGGGGTAATTGATCTAATCCAATGGCTTGCATTTGCAAATATTTTATAGTGGATTCAGATTGTAAAAAACCTTTTTCAATTAGCTGATAATCTTTTTTGGGAAATACTAATCCGCGCACCCAGAATTTTAATGCCGAAAAGGGCACGGCAACGCCAAGCAGCTGGGAGATCAAAGCATCGACCTCTCCAAAATAGTGCAATCGTTGTTCACCATCATCAACGATCATTTTATCTTGAGACAATTCAATAAGCGTACGTCCCTGACCAAATGCACCTGAAAGTTCAATAACATCCTTATTATCTTTATGATCCCAGTTAATTGATGCAGATAAGGATTGATTCTGATCAGAAATTGCTAATCGACCAGAAAATGACCACTCGGTTTTTTGGTATAAATAATCACGTCCCTCTAACTTAAAAAGATCACTTTCTTTAACGGCTATTTGAGCACATGAAAATAATTGGGTAGAGAGTATCAGTAACGCTATGCAGCGAAAGCTCATTGATTATTCAATTGTGGGAATCGTTTTAATAATTTTAAAAGAAATTCATCTTCAGGCGATATTTTTAACATTTTAGTAAAAATTTCTTTTGCTTCTTCCCTGTCTCCTTTGACCCATAAAACCTCAGCAAGATGGGCTGCAATTTCACTTTCAGGTAGCTTGTTATATGCATTACGCAATAGCTGTAAAGCCTTTTCGATATTCCCTTTCTTAAAGTGCAACCAGCCAACGCTGTCTATTATTACCGTCTCATCAGGTTTTAAGGCAATGGCTTTCTGCAAATATATCTCTGCTTCATCATAACGCTGTGTTCGGTCTGCCAGGGTATATCCTAAGGCATTCAAGGCACTGTAATCCTCTGGGTTTTTTAACAGAATCTTTTTTAAATCGGCCTCTAAAATATCCAGCTTATCCAGTTTTTCAGCGATTAAAGAACGGGTATAAAGTAAATCTCTACTTTCAGGGAATTTCTCAAGGGCATGGGTCAACACCTCAAATGCTTGCTGATAATTTTTCTGTTCAATAAATACTTCTGCTTTTAACAGTAAAATGTTCAATTGCTGTTTAGGATAACGGAGCATTAATTGACTTATACGTTGCTCGGCTTCTACAAAGTTTTTTTGTTTCAATAAAACTGAAACAGCGGACATTGATGCGTCATAGACATAGGAGCCCCGAGTCACCTTATCAAACCAGACTAATGATTCTTGGTAATTTTCTTTTTTATATTCAATCCTGCCACTATAAAAACTGGCTTGTGCATTCCAGTGTGGCTTGTTTATCAGTGGTTTTAATTTTTCCAGTGCGGCATCATCCTGGTCTTGCTGTAATAAAATCAGAGACAGGGCAAACCGACTTTCGCCATCTTCTGGCTGATTGTTTAAAACGTGTTGATAAAGTGCCGTTGACTCATCAAACAGTTCTGATTTCATCAAAACCTTAGCCAGCATTTTTCTTATTCGATCATTTTCAGGATTTTCATCCAAAATAGATTCCAGTACTTCCCTTGCAATCTCTAAATTACCTTTCTGTGCGGCCAGTTGAGCCTTTAAAATCAGTGCTTTATCCCAGTCTGGTTGTATATTTAAGGCCTGATTGACTTTTTCTGTGGCAATATCTAGCTTATTAAGTTGTCCTGCCAATAAGGCCTGAACAAAAAAAATCACAGATTGCTGCGGATGTGTTTGTGAAAGCTGTTCCAGTGTGTCAAAAACAAAATCAGCCTTGCCTTCTTTTTCCAGGACTTTGGTCAATTCAATTAAAGTGCGTTCAAAGCCTGCAGGGTCTTCCTGTAATATTGTACTCAAGTGTTCTACAGCTGCAGCTTTATCGGTGTTTCTCAAGGCTGACAAAATGGCTATTTTTCTTGCGGTTACGTTGTTTTTATCCTGCTTTAACCACAATGAAACGGCTTCATCGGTTTTTTTTGTATCTTTTAAATATAAAGCTATTTTTGCTGCCCTTGCCGCAACTCTGGTATCGTTAACTTCTTTTGCCGCTTGTAAATAACCGTCTAAAGCCACATCATATTGATTTCTCTGACCGGCAATTTCTGCTGTCATCAGAAGATAAAGTATTTTTGGAGAAATAGCCGTGACTTTCTCCTCAATAACTTTAGTCTCGACAGGACTATCAAGAGGCAAACCAGCTGTTTGTTTTTCTGGCGTACTCACGCAGCCAGCCAGAAACAAAAAAATCGTTATCACTTTTATAATTAACACACTAATTCCTAATTTAGTACTCATAACCCTGCTATAGATTAGCAGAAAATCAACTTGAATCGGGCAAGCAATTTATTCTATTTGGAGAAAACCGGTATATTATTTAGAATATACGGTTTAATAATCGTTTTTAAACTTACAGGGTCACCACTTACCGCCCTGGAAAATTGAAACTACTTTGCAATATGATGAAAAAGTTTGTAGACCCATTCAGTGCTCGCCAGCTGTTTTAGGATAATAAATGACACTGTTTGCCTTGGGGATAAATTACAATACTGCACCCGTTGCCATCCGGGAACGCCTGGTATTTCCTGAAAATTCTCTTGAATCATCCCTTAGAACACTTTGGGATAATCACACAATTAAAGGCGCTGCTATATTATCTACCTGTAATAGAACAGAAATTTATTGTCAAACAGAAGACAATGATAGTCGCGCACTGGTTCAATGGCTTGCCGAAAATAAAAAAATTAAAGCCGATGAGTTCGCGCCTTACTTATATAGTCATACTGACAGCGAATCAATACGTCACATGTTTCGTGTGGCTTGTGGGCTGGATTCCATGATTCTGGGTGAGCCGCAGATTCTTGGTCAAATGAAAACAGCCTATCAGGCGGCTTATGAAGCAGGCACCTTAGGTAAACATCTGGGTAAACTGTTTCAGCACACGTTTTCTGCCGCCAAAAAAGTAAGAACAGATACCGCTATTGGTTCCAGCCCTGTTTCTGTTGCTTTTGCAGCGGTACAGCTGGCGCAACAAATTTTCGATTCTTTGAGTGATCAAACTGCATTATTAATTGGTGCCGGTGAAACCATTGAATTAACGGCTCGGCATTTATACCAAAATAATATTGGCAGGCTTATTATTGCTAACCGGACTTATGACAAAGCTCATGCCTTGGCTTCACAGTTTAATGGTTATGCTATTGCTTTATCAGAACTGCATTCACATTTAGCAGAAGCCGATATTGTGGTTTCTTCTACCGCAAGCCAACTGCCTATTTTAGGAAAGGGGCGAGTAGAAAGTGCTATAAAAAAACGCAAACACAAGCCCATGTTTATGGTTGACCTGGCTGTTCCTCGTGATATTGAGGCAGAAGTTGAGCAGCTTAGAGATGTTTATTTATACACCGTTGATGATTTACAAAATACCATTGACGAGAACATGGATTCTAGGCGTAAAGCGGCAGAACAGGCCGAAGAAATTATAGATACTCAAGTGGAACATTTTCTTGGCTGGATGCGCTCACAAGGCGCTCAATCTGTGATAAAAGATTACCGTCAACAAGCTGAACTAACTCGCAATGAAGAATTAACAAAAGCATTAAAAGCACTAAAAAATGGGAATGCAGCAGAAGATGTGTTAAATCGCCTGGCTTATACCTTAACCAATAAACTAATACACACGCCCAGCAGCCAAATACGGGATGCAGGAGCCAATGACAGACACGACATAGTGGCTGCAGCTAGAGAAATTTTTAAGGTATAAAAAAGAGCAGGTAAAAGGTACAAGGCAAAAGGTAAAAAAGAGCCGATCCAGTAGCTGTTTTTACTTTACTCTTTTCTCCTTTCTCTTTTCTTTTTGAGCCTTTAGCCTTGTGCCTTGAGCCTGCTCTTAATAAACCTATGAAACCATCAATCCAGACCAAACTTGAAAACCTTAGTGATCGCTTTGAAGAAATAGCGGCACTGCTTTCCCGGCCAGAAGTGCAAAATGAGCAAAACCAGTACCGTGCTTTAAGTCAGGAATATGCTCAGATAAACCCCATTGTTAGCTGTTACCGGCAATATCTGGAAAATCAGGATAATCTTGAAGCGGCTTTGGAAATGTCCAAAGACTCTGATTCAGAGTTGCGAGAGATGGCTAAAGAGGAATTGCAGGAAACACAGACAGTCAAAGAAACATTGCAACATCAATTGCAACTTTTATTGTTGCCTAAAGATGCCAACGATAACCGTAATATCTTTTTAGAAGTCAGAGCTGGCACAGGAGGTGATGAAGCGGCTATTTTTTCCGGCGATCTGGCAAAAATGTATCAGCGCTTTGCAGAAAAACAGGGCTGGAAAATTGAAATCATCAATGAAAACAGAGGCGATCACGGCGGTTACAAAGAAATTATTCTGCGTATTAGCGGGCAAGATGTCTATTCACAATTAAAATTTGAAGCGGGTGTTCATCGGGTTCAGCGAGTTCCTGAAACTGAATCGCAGGGACGGGTACATACTTCGGCCTGTACCG
This sequence comes from uncultured Methylomarinum sp., assembly GCA_964506335.1. Taxonomy (GTDB): domain Bacteria; phylum Pseudomonadota; class Gammaproteobacteria; order Methylococcales; family Methylomonadaceae; genus QPIN01. The sequence continues at coordinate 10,441 of CAZDMC010000019.1, forward strand.
TTGCCATCATGCCCGAAGTTGAAAGCATTGATGAATATGAAATTAATTCTGCAGATTTACGTGTCGACACATTCAGAGCGTCGGGTTCAGGTGGTCAGCATGTTAATAAAACCGATTCAGCCATTCGCCTGACCCATATTCCAACCGGTGTAGTAGTAGAATGTCAAGATGAGCGTTCTCAACATAAAAACAGGGCACGTGCCATGTCATTATTGCAATCCCGTTTATTGACTGCAGAACAGGATAAACAACAGGCCGAACAGGCGGAAAACAGAAAACTACAAGTTGGTTCGGGAGATCGCTCAGAAAGAATTCGGACTTATAATTATCCACAAGGCCGGATGACCGATCATAGAATCAATTTAACGCTCTATAAACTGGATGAAATCATGCAAGGTGGCCTGGAGCATGTGATTAAGCCTCTAATTAATGAACATCAAGCAGAATTATTGACACAACTGGGTAATGACTGATATTCAAACTAGCTTATCAAGAGCCGCGCAAAACCTGGCCTCAATATCTGATACGGCTATACTGGATGCGGAAGTGTTGCTTTGCCAGGTGTTGTCTAAACCTCGTTCACATCTGAGAGCGTGGCCAGAAAAACAATTGACTGCACAGCAAAGCCGTCAATTTCAACAGTTATTTGAGAAACGCCAACAAGGACTTCCTATAGCCTATATTACCGGACACCGGGAATTTTGGTCGCGTGATTTTTTAGTCAGTGCAGAGGTATTAATTCCCCGGCCTGATACCGAATTATTAATTGAATTGAGTCTGAAATTAATTGCAAATAAGCCTAAAGTCCGTTTGCTTGATTTAGGTACCGGCTCTGGGATTATTGCTGTGACATTGGCGGCTGAACGTCCTGACCTGGAAATCATGGCGACTGACATAAGCAGACCGGCTCTTGAAATAGCGCAAAAAAATGCGGAAAATCAGAGCGTAAATAATATTCAATTTGTCTATTCTGACTGGTTTTCTGAACTGCCTGAGTCAAAATTTGATTTAATTATCAGCAACCCACCCTATATAGCGGAAAATGATCCTCATTTAGCAGAAGGTGATGTCCGTTTTGAACCTGAAATGGCATTAATTGCTGCCGAACAGGGGCTTGAAGAGATAATAACAATCAGCCAACAGGCTAGGCCCTATTTAAACGCAGATGCTACACTATTGATCGAACATGGCTTTGACCAGCAAGTTGCTGTCCAGTCACTTTTTAAATCATTGGGCTACTCAAATATTACTCCCTATACTGATCTTTCTGCTAATCCCAGAGTAACCACAGGCCAATGGCAAAATGAATACTGAAGAATTTCAATTATCGCGAAAAATTACTACCCAGCTATTACATTGGGCACAATGTTCTCCCACTCAGGAAATTTGCGGACTCATTGGTTCTCAAAATAATATTGCCAGCAGTTGCTACCCGATTGATAATAAAGCAGAGCACCCTGAAAGCCGCTTTCAGCTAGATGAGAAACAGCAGATTAAGGCTTTTTCAATCATGCGTGACAAAAACGAATCACTTTTTGCCATTTACCATTCACATCCTGCTGCTCCACCCATTCCTTCCAAAACAGACATAATGCTGGCAGCCTATCCCGGTACCCTTTATTTAATTATTTCACTGAACACCAAAGGCGTGCTAGAAATACGTGGTTTTAAGATTAATAATAAAAAAGCAGAAGATATAGCACTGAGTTTAACTGAATAGTCTGATGAGAACGCTGTTCAGAATCTTTAGAATCATTTTTTTATTGCTTATTTTTGCCTCTCTGGCTTTTTATGCAAAAACCCAAAAACTAAAATCACGCGCCTGGTCAGAGCCTCTACGAATAGTCATTTATCCTATAAACGGTGAACAAAGTCCGGTGGTTGAAGAATATATTAATCAATTGGAGAGTGCTGATTTTAAAGAAATTGATCGGTTTTTTCAGAATGAAGCGAAATATTATGATCTGGATATTCAACAGCCTACAGCGACATCTTTGGGTGCTATTATGCGAGAGCACCCCCCTGTGTCTCCCACGCCTGGCTCAAGCATTATCAGAATAGTCTGGTGGGCGATAAAATTTCGCTACTGGGCTTTTACTAACACGCCTGATAATGAATCCAATCACCATCGTGTCAGGGTATTTGTACATTATCATGAAACCGAAGAAGGCAAGCGATTACAACATTCTTTGGGGCTGGATAAAGGCTTATTAGCTATTGTCCACGCTTTTGCATCTACCGAGCAGCAACAACAAAATAATATTGTTATTGCTCATGAGCTTTTACATACCGTAGGTGCCAGCGATAAATATAATGCCAATAATCAACCTGTTTTCCCTGACGGTTATGCAGAACCGGATAAAAGTCCGCTTTTTCCTCAATCGCAGGCTGAAATTATGGCGGCACAAATACCCTTGAGCAACAATCAATCGGTCATGGCTGAAAGCCTTAGCCAATGCATTATTGGTGAAAAAACGGCAATGGAAATCAACTGGATTCAGATAAAAACTCAAGACTAAGCTTCAAACCATTGTATTTTAATAATTATAATATAAACTAAGGAGTGTTTATTAAGGGGATAAAATGCAGTGCAATTGTTAGCAAAATTTTTAAGAAAAAAAGCGATCAGCAAAGGTATCATTGCACTCAGTTTTACTCCAGAAGGCATTGCATTAGCCGTTTCTCACTATACTGAGAAACCGATTCCCTCACTGATTCACTGTGAGTTTATCCAGACCACCAATAAATTAAGCGTTCTCAAAGAATTAACAGAAAAACACCGGCTTAAACTTTACGATTGCTATTTAGTGCTTAATTCTGACGATTATCGCTTAATGACCATACCAGCGCCTGCTGTAGAAGAAAATGAATTGGCTCAAGCCATACGCTGGAAAATTAGCGATTTAATTGAGTTTAATAGTGAAGATGCACTGCTTGACTACTATCCCTTGCCAGGATCAGACCGTGCAAATAGTGAGAAAATGCTGGAAGTTATAGCCAGTCCAAAGTTAGCAATCCAGTCATTGATTGATTTATGTATGCAGTGTGGATTGCAACTCAAAGTCATTGATATACAGGAAACCACATTAAGAAACCTGGCGACGCTATTACCTGAAAATGACCGGGGCATTGCTATTTTGCAGCTGCAAAAAAATTCGGGGCGCATTATTATCCAGCAACAAGGAACCCTTTACCTCAGCCGAAAGCTGGCCACAGGGAGTGAACATTTAGGATTGAGTGGTAATTTTTTCAGTGAAGAGCAAATTAATCTTGAGCAAAGTGGAT
>CAZDMC010000020.1:0-236 GCA_964506335.1 uncultured Methylomarinum sp.
TTTACCTACTAGAACACTCATTATCTTTCTCCAAAAAGCAATATAAAACAAAAGGTTAAAATGACACGAAAATAGCTAGCCGTGCTTTGACTTTATTCTACACTAAATTACTAGGTTTTTGCGCAATATATACACACTTCACGCTCAATAATTTCCATTTTTAGCATACGATATTATCGCGATAGGTATTGTTTTAAAGCATTGAAATAGATTGCTATTTAACGAGGGTTTTCGGG
>CAZDMC010000020.1:246-13699 GCA_964506335.1 uncultured Methylomarinum sp.
CGATTTAACCGCTTTTACAGCCGATTTATTTTTAACAAGACAGGCACTTGCAAAAATAAGATTAAATGGCTATTATTTTGGGCTGAATATTTTTCTATAGGTTAAATTAATTCGTTCCATTTTTATTTTTTTTGTTTTGGGCAATTCATGTCGCCAGTGATGCTGGGTTTCTCCCGTCATTAGCAGTAAGTCGCCGTGAGCTAAAATCACATCTAAACCTTGTTTGCTTTTCTGGTGTCTGAATTTGAGTAACCGTTCTTCACCTAAACTTAAGGAAGCAATGCTTGGGTTTATGCCTAATTCTTTTTCATCATCGGCATGGCAACCCATGGAATCTGAACCATTGCGGTAAAGATTCGCCATCACACTATTAAATGTACATTGATAAGTGCTTTCAATCTTGTTTCTTATCGCCAAAAGCGAGTCAGGCCAGGGTAAAGCGCGATGATTCACCCCTGAATAGTGATAGAAAGCATTGCTATCACCATACCAGCACATTAATCGTGGTACTTTTAGCCATTGCCCATAAATAAAGATTTTCTCTTCTTGCCAGGCTAAATCTTGTCGCAAGATATTGAATAATTGCTGTGCTTCTTTGGTTTTATAAAATTCTTTAGTTAAGTAAAGTTCTCCGCCAAATGGAAGTAAGTTATTCAAAAATGTACGGTTGTTTCCAGATAAAAACTACGACTGGGAATAGGCAGGTTGTGGGGATAACTCTCTACAGCCACTTCTTTACCCTGTGAATCAAAAACATTATGTACTACAGCTGAAAAATCAATATGCCCAAAAAATCGCTGGCTGTTTAAAATAATATCGACCGTTTCATAATCTTTTAAGCGTTTATTATTTTCCGCTCTGTTGAGTATATGACCCACCCAGTTTAATTGTGTCTGTAATCTCCATCTAGGTAAAAACTCCCAGGCCAGAGCCGTATAAATCTGGTGTTCCGGTACCCCGATCACTCTACGTTTAGTGTCTTCATTACGAGAATATTGCCAGGCATAGTTACCTTTTAAATTCCATTGCTGATGAAATTTCCAGTTCCATTCAAATTCAGTGCCATAACCGATTTGCCCTGCTGTATTTTCCACTCTTACAGAGCTCGCAGCTACATCTGATATTAAATTTTCAATCTGATAGAAATAAAAATTGCTGACTAACCTTAAGTTATTGTTGGGACGATAATCAAAAGCCAATTCAACGGTCTCAATGGTTTCAGGCTCAACATCCGGGTTTCCAGTAAATAACTGGTTATTTTGTTTTTGCTCTAAAAAGCTGGGTGCTCTATAAGCTTGCCCATAGAGTAACTTGGTGCTGAATTGTTCGTTAACATTCCAGACTAAGGCAAATCGAGGATTTATGGTAGTACCAAAATCAGAATATTCATCATAGCGTATACCGGCTGTAAACGACCAGTCCTGATTGATTTGCCATTCATCCTGTATGGCTACAGACCATATTGTGCGTTGCGAATCCGCTAAAAAAATATCTTCAGACCTTCTAATCCGGGTTAAAGCACCATTGACTATTGGCTGTGTTCCATCAATAATTCCATCGCCAAAGTTACGACTTTCTTCAGTTCTCACCTGCTCATAGCGAAACCCTGTACTAAATCTTAATAAATGATTTTCCAGACCTTTATAGATAGTGCCTATTTCAATAGAAACCACCTGGTTTTCAATACCTATGGGATTAATTACACCGTCTGGAAAGCTAACGTTAGATACTGCTTGATTAAGATTAAGATTAATATTACCATTGCCATCAATAGGTAACAAAGTACCATCTGGAAAGAGATGTAAATCAGCATCTATTTCTGTATACAAATAACTGGCATGAGCCAAAAGTTCCCAGTCTTCGATAAGATCCTCAGAAGAAAAACGCACATCTGTTAAATAGTTTTCACCATTTAAATCTCCTTCATTATCCAGAGTTCCTCCCGCCCCGGATTTTAAACCTTGGTCAATTTGTTTAAAAGCCCAAAAGTTGATATCCCAATATTGCCGCTGCAAATTCAAATGTGCATTCCACTCTTCGCCCTGTGTCTGCATTTCTCCAGGTGCTAATGAGGCACTAGTATTAAAACGTGTATCAAGTTGAGATTGTGCATCTGCTTTAATAATCCTGTCACCATCATTATTATTATGGGAATATTGCAATGCGGCGGCTATATCCCAGCCCAGCCACTGATTACTATGTAAACCCCAGATACTCTGGGTATCCCATGACCCACCACGAATCCCTATTTGTGTACCGTCTATATCGTTTGCTTTTTTGGTAACAATATTGATTACACCGGCAAAGGCATCCGCACCATATAATGCAGAACCTGGACCTCTAATGACTTCAATTTGTTGAATGGCTTCAAGGGGAAGTTCCAGTCCGGTCATTGAGCTACCTTTATAAGGCACTGAATAACGGGTACCATTAAGCATGACCAATACCTGATTATTCACAGGATTGTGTATTCCACGCATTGAATACATGGGATCATTAGTCACGGCCTGAATACTGACATGCAAACCAGGTACGGTTTCTAAAACCTGCCTCAATTCTGTCGCTCCCATTGCTTTAATCTGATCAGCAGTAATCACAGTAGTCACTGCGGCAGACTGGTAAACAGGTTTTGCTGTACCTGTTGCAATACTCACCGAAATATTGGCCAGTTCTAATGGTGACATGGAAAAAAAGTCATCCATCTGCTGTTCTGATGCAATTACATTAAAGCAAAAAAAATAGCTGGCTATAACAGAAATATTCTGTAAGCTAAATTTAGTCATTATCTATACTCTGGTTCACACTTTTATACTCAGTTCTAATAGTAGCATATACACCCAAAACTTCATTTTTGTTCCTGAATAAATTTACCACGTTAACTCATCTAATGGAACGGGTTTGGCAATACCGTAGCCTTGTGCATAATCAACCCCTAGTTCACTCAGTAAATCAAATATTTTCTGGTTTTCAACGAATTCAGCAATGGTTTTTTTACCCATGACATGACCTACTTCATTAATGGATTTAACCATCGCCAAATCCACTTTGTCATCAAGAATATCTTTGACAAATAAGCCATCAATTTTCAAATAATCCACCGGTAGATTTTTTAAATAAGCAAATGATGATAGCCCACTGCCAAAATCATCAAGTGAAAAGGAACAGCCCTGGGACATTAAATAATTAATAAACTGAGTAGCATAAGTCAAATTGCCAATGGCTGCTGTTTCAGTAATTTCAAAGCAGATTTTATGGGTGGGAATATGATACTGTTCAAATGCATCCATAATAAAATCTTGCATACTTTCATCTGACATTGAAAGCCCTGATAAATTAATAGAACATAAGGACAGTTTTTCCAGGCAATCGGGATGATTAGCTAACCAGTAAAATAAATGCTGTATTACCCATTTATCTAAAGCGGGTGCCAGATTGTAACGTTCTGCTGCCGGTAAAAATGCGCCTGGAGGTATGGTGTTCCCCTGCTTATCCCGATAACGTACCAATGTTTCAAAATGCAGGCCTTCTTGATTATTAGCCAGTGGAACAATAAGCTGTCCATATAATATAAAACGATTTTCATCCAGTCCGTGTTGAATTTTTTCTACCCACTGCATTTCTCCTTGACGGGATGCTAGCTCTTCATCATCATGCCTGAACAAGTGAACTCTATTACGCCCTTTTTCTTTGGCTGCATAGCAGGCGGTATCGGCTTCTTTTAAAATTTCTACTGCGTTACCACTATAAGCATTTATGGATGAAATACCAATACTGACTCCGACAGAAAAACTTCTATCTTCCCAGCCAAACTGAAAATCTCTAATAATACTTCTTAGTTTTTCACAGGCATGGAATGCATCAGTTAAGCTACTTTGCCGCATTAATATACCAAATTCATCCCCACCGAGGCGTGCAAGTACATCGCCTTTTCTGATATGTTCTTTTAGTTTATCCCCCAATTGCCTTAATAATTCATCCCCTGCCATATGTCCACTGGTATCATTAACCACTTTAAACTGATCCAGATCCAGATAGCATAAAGCATGCTCTGATTGCTCATTAAGCGCCTGTTTAACAGCGTCCTGAATAACAGAATCGAACTCACTTCTATTGACTAACCCAGTTAAAGCATCATGGCTAGCCTGATAAGCTATTTTTTCTGAAAGCAATCTGTTTTCTGTTACATCTTCACAGACCAGCAAAAAATTATCTTGCTGATCTTGACTCATCACTACCCGGGCTGTCCCTCTTACCCAGATGACTTTACCATCTCTGCATATCATTCTCAGTTCTTGTTTATGTACTTTTTTTGGCAAAGCAATACACGACTTAAGTAATATTTGGGTGATATGTTGATCATCAGGATGAATAAATTCAAAAATAGAACAATATTCCAGCTCAGTACTGCTTAGGCTTAATTGTTTAGCACCAAATTTATTGGCCGAGAAAATAATGCCCTCTGCTGACAAGTTAAAAACCATAGTGGGATTATTATCATAAAGTGTCATATAGTGGTTTTTAGCAACCGTTAATGCATTGTTTTGGCTTTCTACTGTGCTTAACATGTCGTTAAATGCTTCAACCAGTGTGCCTAATTCATCATCGTACTGTTTTTTTGCTCGCCTTGAATAATTCTTATCTAGTGTCACCTGATTGACCAGGGTCAACAATTTCTTTAGAGGAATAATAATGACATTGAGTAAGGGTATAGCCAGTAAAAAAGTGATAATAGTGCCTGCAAGTAACACCATTGTTAATAAACCGATATATTTTAATTTATGTATAAATACCTGAGACAAATCAGTATGGATTAATAGAGTCCCTATGTGTTCCGAATCTAATACTATGGGCTGATAGACATAGAGCTGTGTTTGCTCAAAATAGGTTTGTTGCCCATCATAGCTATCATTACAAGGCAACGCCGTATTTTCAGCCGATGACTGAATGCTTGCGAAAACCAGCCCTTTAAAGTCATAAATACAGGCTGAGCGAAATATGGAGAATTGCTCTAAAGAGGACAAATTATCTTTGGCCAATTGCTCATCATTAAACAATAAAGCGGCTGTACTGCGGTGAGCTATTAATTCCGCTATTGCCGTTAAATCATCTTGTCTGCTCTGCTTAAATTCAGAAACTTCAAAGAAAACCAGTAGCACTGCTGCTAGAAATAATCCAGAAAAGGCCGAAAACAGTTGAATGGCTAATAATTTGTTTTTTATAGAAAGGTTTCTTAAAAAGTTAGCCATTCGGTTCACCATTGACTAACTCAGCGACTTCTAATAATTGGGCGCTGATTTTTAGAGGACTTTGTTTGACTGCTTTAAGATTTATCTGTAGTTTTATTTTTTTCTCTTTAAAAATAAAGGCAATCATTCCTCCTGCCTGGGCAAAATATTTTGATTCTCCTACAGATAATGTATTTTTTTGTGAAGTAATGCTTAACATGCCTGCTACAGAAAAATCAGCGGCATTCCATTGTTTTCCAGACTTGCCAAAATAAACTATCTGGCAATGTGTGGCTTTCTCTATTGATTCTAGGCGATATATTTTAATGGGCTTGTTATTAACTGAACGAGAGACCATGGGATTAATTAACCGCCCAAATGGATCCTGACCCCATATGCACAAATTAAAGGTTTTAAAGGGCGTTTCTGGCCAAATAACAAACTTAGTGAAATTATAGAGGTAGGCGGCTTTTATTTTATATTCGATAGCATTATCTTTCGAAAAAGCAGCATTCGGAAAAAACAAAAGGATAGCACATAGTATTTTCAAAAAAACCAGCATTTTTTTATTATTTTGAAATCAGTGGTATTCATTTAAATAAACAGAGACTACTTTTAGGTGAAGTCCATTGAGTATAGATTAAGCTAAGAAGAAGTCTACATTGCAGAAAAAAAACAGGTAAGTACCTTAATCATATATTCATGATCAAGCACTCCAGCACTTTCCCTAATACTATGCATAGCCCACATAGGATTTCCTACATCAACCGTTCTAATCCCCAGTTTAGCGGATGTCATCGGGCCAATGGTGCTACCACAGGGAATATCTGTCCGATGCGAATAGGATTGATAGGGTACAGATGCCTGTTCACACCAGTGGATAAACTGAGCAGCAGATATACTTTCGGAGCTATACCTTTGATTAGCATTGATTTTTATAACAGGCCCCTTATTCACCATGACCTTATGTTCTGGCTCATAGGCAGAAGGGAAATTTGGCTGATAGGCGTGAGCCATATCTGCACTTATCATAAAACTTTGTGCCAAAGCACGTTGATAATCTTCACTATTCACATTTAATGCTAAAGCGATGCGCTGTAATATGTCGGGTAAAAAACTACCATTTGCGCCTTTTGTGCTTTCACTGCCAATTTCTTCATGATCAAAAAAAGCACAAACTCGGGTGGTATCCGCCTGTAATACTGATTCGTTTAAAAATGCTTGCAAACCCGCATGACAGGATGCCAGGTTATCAAGCTGACTATTGGCATAAAACTGTTGTTGGTCGCCCCAAAACACTCCTTTCTGGGTGTCATAAACATTTAATTCCCAAGATAAAATCTGTTCTGCTTTTATCGCTGATATTTTTTCCAGACACTGCTTAAAATAGTCTGGAGATAGCTGTTCTTCTATTAAAGCCTTTAGTATTAATGGTAATTCATTTTGTTTATCTAGTTTTAGACCGTCCTCATTCACCTTTCTATTCATATGAATGGCGAGATTAGGTAAGCGTAGTAAAGGCTGCTGAAAACGAACCAGCTGACTGGCAACAGAGCCTTTATCTGTTTTATAGCTGATGCGACCGGCCAGGCTTAAATCTCTATCGGTAAAAGTCGCCAAAATAGGTCCGCCATAAACTTCTACACCTAATCTAATCAGTCCATCTTTGTTAATCACAGGGTTTGGCTTTATTTTCAACCCAGGCGAATCAGTATGTGCGCCTAAAATCTTATATCCTGTGTCAGTTAACGGTTTAATGCCTGCCACAAAGAAGATAATGGAAGAATCGTCTCTGATCACATAGTAACGAGCACCTGGTTTTAGCGTCCATTTTTGTTTTTCATCCAGGCGTTCAAAATCAAATGAAGCCAATTGATCTTTTATGCTTTTAACCGCATGAAAAGCACTGGGGCTGTTATCAATAAATTTCAGTAAAGCGGTAACTTGTTGCTGTGCTGTCATCGTTGTTCTGTTAATTTCAACGAGGCTGAATTGATACAATAACGTAAACCGGTCGGTTCCGGCCCATCATCAAAAACATGGCCTAAATGTGCGTCACAGGATTGACAAGTCACTTCAACACGTTTCATTCCATGCGTTTCATCTACATTCTCGGTAATGTTTTTACTGTCAATAACACCCCAAAAACTAGGCCAGCCAGAACCTGAATTAAATTTCTGTTCCGATTTAAACAAGCTAATACCACAACAAAGACAATGATAAACACCTTTTTTCTTAGCGTCGGCATATTTTCCGCTAAAGGCTCTTTCTGTTCCTTTCATTCTGCAAATTTCAAATTGTTCTGGCGTTAGCTTTTCTCGCCATTGTTGTTCTGTCAGTGAATACTTTGTCATTCTATCTGCTCATTAAGTTCATTGCCTGACAGCTATTTTACGCCTGAGACTATCAACTGCAAGTGAAAAAAGCAAATAAATGGTATGCTATAATCACTCGTTTTATTATTTCTTTTTAGGGAATTAATTATGACTGAAATGATGAGCGCCGGTGTAGATCTGATGATTATTGGCATGATCATCGTATTTTCTTTTTTAGCACTGATAGTGCTTATGGTCAATATTATGACTTGGGCAGTACAGCGTTTCTTTCCAGAACAAGCCATAACAATTACGCCTGCACTATCCGCATCTACCAGTCATACAGATGCAAGTGTTATTGCAGCAATAAGTGCTGCGGTTCATCAATACCGTAGTAAATATAAATAAAGGCCAGCTCTACTAATTCATGACTGGCATCTATACGCTTAAAATATTCAATAACGTCATCGCTTACAAGGAGATAGGTGAGGGGGGGCGTGAGCAGGGGCGGAAGCTTTGAAAATCTTGTTAATAGCCTGCTATTAACCGCGATCTACGCCTCGTTCTTAAACATTTTAAACGCATATCTGTCCAGCCAGAATTAATAGATGTACCCTAAAGCTTATTTACAAAGTAAGACTATTTAAAAATTTGACTCAAAAAAGTCATAGGAGAAAATCGTGGCAGAACCATCCAGACCCTTAGGGATAACCGAAGTCGTCTTGCGAGATGCACATCAATCAATACTGGCAACACGCTTGCGGATTGAAGATATGCTACCGATCTGCGAACAACTTGATGACATTGGCTATTGGTCAATTGAATCCTGGGGTGGAGCAACCTTTGATGCCTGCATCAGATACTTAGGAGAAGATCCCTGGGAAAGATTACGTTTGTTAAAAGCCGCGATGCCAAAAACCCCGCAACAAATGTTATTGCGCGGTCAAAATATCTTGGGTTATCGCCATTATGCAGATGATGTGGTAGACAAATTTGTAGAACGTTCTGTTATTAATGGTATTGATGTTTTCCGCATTTTTGATGCCATGAACGATATGCGCAATATTAAACAAGCCATTAAAGCCGTATTAAATACCGATGCCCATGCCCAAGGTACTATTTCCTACACCACTAGCTCTGTCCATACTATTGATAAATGGGTAATACAAGGCAAGCAGATTGAAGACATGGGTGCCCATTCTATCTGCATTAAAGATATGGCCGGTTTATTAAAACCTTATGATGCTTTTGAATTAGTCACTAAATTAAAACAAGCCACGCGTATTCCCATTCACATGCATTGCCATGCTACAACGGGTTTAAGCGTAGCCACCATTATCAAAGCGGTTGAAGCCGGTATTGATAATGTTGATACGGATATTTCATCGTTAAGTATGACTTATGGTCACAGCCCTACTGAAACTATTGTGGCCTGTTTTGAAGGCCAGGCTTGTGATACCGGACTGAATTTGGCAAAAATGGAAGACATTGCAATTTACTTTAGGGACATCCGTAAAAAATATGCTCAATTTGAAGGCAGCCTGAAAGGGGTTGATAGTCGTATCCTGACCTCTCAAGTCCCTGGTGGTATGTTAACTAATATGGAAAACCAGTTAAAAGAACAAGGTGCCACTGATAAATTTGATGAAGTGTTAAAAGAAATCCCCCGAGTTCGTAAAGACCTGGGTTTTATACCGCTAGTTACGCCAACCTCTCAAATTGTAGGCACCCAGGCAGTGCTTAATGTTATTGCTGGTGAGCGTTATAAAACCATTACCAAAGAAACCGCTGGCGTATTAAAAGGTGAATATGGTGCCGTGCCTGCTGAACTCAACAAAGAATTACAAGACCGTGTATTGGATGGCGCCACTGCTATTACTTGTCGTCCAGCCGATTTGATCGAACCCGAAATGGATAAATTGTTAGCCGAGGTTGAGGAAAAAGCAAAAAATGAAGGTATTTCACTGGCCGAAAACCCAGAAGAAGATGCTTTAATAGACGGACTTTTTGCACAAGTTGGCTGGAAATTTATTGTTAATCGCAATAATCCAGATGTATTTGAACCGGGGCCTGATGGCGAAGCTTTTTTAGCGACCAACAGTAGCCAAACCGTGAGCCAGAATACAGCGGCAGAAACTTATGCCGTTAACGTAGATGGTAGAAGTTATCATGTGGTTGTCGGCCCCGGAGGTTCTAAACTTAGCGTTCAAAAAGAAAGCAGTGCGGCTATTGCCACAACGGTGGCAAGTAATGGCGAAATTATTGAATCACCGATGGCAGGTATTATTCTAAAAATCAATGTTAGCGCAGGCGCACACATTGCTCAAGGCGATGTAGTCATTATTATGGAAGCCATGAAAATGGAAACTGAAGTTCGTTCTAGAATTGCCGGCACAGTCAGCCTGGTTAATGTTAAAGAAGGTGATGCTGTTGCAGTTGGCGAAACCTTGATCACTTTATAAATAAGCATTATGGACAATCTTATTGCTTTATGGGAAAGCACAGGGTTTTATAACTTTAGTGGATCCCAGATATTTATGATGCTGGTTGGCTTTTTGCTAGTTTATCTGGCTATTAAAAAAGGCTTTGAGCCGTTATTACTGCTTCCTATTGGTTTTGGCACCATTCTCAGCAATATTCCTGTGGCTGGAATTGCAGAACCTGGCGGTATTTTGCATTATTTATATTTAGGCATAGAATCGGGGATTTTTCCCTTACTCATTTTTATGGGTGTTGGTGCAATGACTGATTTTGGCCCTATGCTGGCCAATCCTAAAACATTATTTTTAGGTGCTGCTGCCCAGTTTGGTATCTTTGCCACGCTACTGGGTGCGCTAGCACTTAATATGATTCCAGGGCTGGAATTTACTTTAAAAGATGCTGCGGCTATTGCTATTATTGGCGGTGCGGATGGCCCTACGGCAATCTATGTTGCGTCTAAATTAGCTCCTGAATTACTCGGCGCTATTGCGGTTGCAGCCTATTCCTATATGGCTTTGGTGCCACTGATTCAGCCGCCGATCATGCGTTTGTTGACCACAGAAGAGGAACGCAAAATTGAAATGCAGCAATTGCGCATGGTCAATCCTATTGAAAAAATTATTTTTCCATTAATGTTGCTCACCCTTTGCGCCCTGTTAATTCCCTCTGCTGCACCACTAGTAGGGATGTTCTGCCTGGGTAATCTGATGAATAGCTGCGGCGTAGTAGAACGATTAAGCAAAACAGTACAAAATGAACTGATCAATATCGTCACTATCTTTTTAGGTTTAGCGGTAGGCTCAAAACTCAGTGCAGAGGCTTTTCTTAAACCCGAAACATTGGGTATTCTGGCTTTGGGTGCTATTGCATTCAGTATCGGCACAGCCTGTGGTGTGCTAATGGCAAAAGTCATGAACAAATTTAGCAAAACACCGATTAATCCATTGATTGGTGCGGCAGGTGTTTCTGCTGTCCCCATGGCCGCTCGTGTTGTTAATAAAGTGGGCCTGGAAAGTAATCCTCATAATTACTTACTTATGCACGCCATGGGGCCGAATGTAGCCGGTGTTATTGGTTCTGCCGTTGCTGCAGGGATATTATTAAGTCTAGTGAAGTAAACTTTATTTCAGGCACGTTTTTAGTTTTTTTGTTCGAGAATAAATTTGAAGCTCCGAAGACTATTAATGCACTGGCTTGTCTAAAATAAATAAGCCAAATGCTCTGCTACCCTCGCCTGTTTCGATAGTATTAATCACTGATAGTGATTTTGCATCAATGATTGAAACAGTACTATCAAGCCAGTTTGCTACATAAACATGTTGATCATCTGGATGAGTGCTTATTCCTTCCGGTTTTTCACCCACATTTATAACAGAAATCACCTTTAATGTGGCAGTATCAATTACTGAAACCGTCTCATCATCCTGATTAGTCACAAATAACAGGCTGTCATTTAATGCCAGTGCTGTAGCATAGGGACGAGCACCGACTTTAACCGTTGCCAGACGCCTTAAATGAGTATTTTCCAGAATAGTCACATCATCGCTTTCCACATTTGCGCTATAAATACGTTGACCTTTTTGATCCACAGATAAACCAAAAGGATGCACCCCTACTTTAGTGGTATTTCTGACTTTTAGTTTTTTTAAATCAATCTGGGAAATGGTATTATCAACACGGTTGGCCACATAAAGCCAGCGGTTATCTTGGCTTACCATCATGCCTGAGGGTGAGCGACCCACTTCTAAGGTTTTTATTAATTGTCGGCTAGTAACATCGAAAACGGAGACTGTGTTTTCATACCAATCCGCAACAAAAATACGCTGTCCTTGGCTGCCAACAGCTATCCCTAAAGAAGCACCGCCTACTTTTACAAAATCAATTTGTTCTAGTGTATTAGCATCTAAAACGGCAAAGCCACCGCCATTAGGAGTGCTGATATAAACTTGCTGATTAAAATTATTAACAGCCACACCGACTGGCTTTCCAGTCACGGTCAATGTTTTGATCACTTTTTGACTCTGTGTTTCGATCACAGATACTGAATTATCTAGCTGGTTGGTGATAAATGCATAAGGCTGAGCAATTAATTGACCACTAAATAATAAAGCAACTATCGCAAACCAGGATAG
Organism: uncultured Methylomarinum sp.; assembly: GCA_964506335.1. Taxonomy (GTDB): domain Bacteria; phylum Pseudomonadota; class Gammaproteobacteria; order Methylococcales; family Methylomonadaceae; genus QPIN01. Next base: position 12,400 of record CAZDMC010000020.1, read on the forward strand.
GCCGTTATTTTTCAAAAAATTAATAATGTAACTCGTATGAAACTTGCGTAATACGGGGGATTCGGTAGTGGAGAACCCCGTATTGCACTCCGTTTCATACTGGCTACATATTCTAAAAATATCCATCAAAGCAAAGTTGTCAGACTGCAACACATATTATATTTTATGATAAAGCTATCTTTTCATCGTTATTTTTACTGCTGAAGCATCAGCACTCGCATCAAATTTTTGCATCAAACGGGTTAAACCACCTTTCAATACAGCAGTTACAGCTTCATCAGCCGCCGCTTCATTTAATTCTTCGGGTGGATTATTGTTAACATAACCACGATAATAAGTTGCGACCCAGCTAACAAGGGCTTTACCGCCTTTATCTTTTACAGTCAGCGTTGCCTGATAATTTTCAACGGGTAAAACAGGTATATCTTCATCTTGCCCGGCATGTTGAATGGTTTTGACTGAACTCATATCAGTAATTTTATACTTATATGACATTTTGGTATCATCATGTTTTTTTAACTGTTCGGTAATCGTGCCACCGCCTGTTAAAGTCAAAACACGTACTGAGCCTTTATTATTGCCATTATCAACTGTCGTATTTGCAATGGCCGGATGCCATGACATATCCCCATAATCTGAAATTATTGCCCAGACTTCTTGCGCTGATGCATTCACTGTAGCTGTTGCAGTCATTTTGCCTCTAACCGGCCCGTGAGCTGTTGTTATAGCCGAGAAAAAAACTAAAACCAGTGAAACAAATATTGATATTATCTTCATATTACTTCCTATTACGAGGTTAAAAATCCAAATGCTTATTATAAAACACTCTGATAAAAGCAGGCTATTATTATAAAAAAAGAGGGGTAATTATTTTCTTTATTGGCTGAACCCAGAGTGAATAAATTAACTAACTATTTAAATCTATTCTCAATAAAAAACCACGCTCCTAACGATGTAAGAACGTGGTTTTAGTAACACACCGAAACCGTGTTTTAGCCCCTTTGTAATATTATTAGATAAATACAAGAACTTAGGCTGGGGATTGACTACAACTCAAGTCTAACGCTGGCACCAAAAGATAAAATATCATTATCTTCATCATTCAAATCACTTGAGGCATCAATACCAAAACCCAGTTTATCATTGACTTTGTAATTAAGGCCGCCTCGAAAATAAACCACGCCATCATGCGTTACACCGGTAACAGCAGCTCTATTAGTACCTACGGTTGATTCTTTATCAATGTACTCATATAAAACACCGGTAAATACATGTAACTGTTTATTAACATTGTATCCAA
>CAZDMC010000021.1:0-13124 GCA_964506335.1 uncultured Methylomarinum sp.
GCACCGCCCAAGCGCGACTGGCAGTGGCGCAGTAGATCTTGAACAGGTTCTAAGAAATCTATTTTAGCAAAATTGTGTTAATTCATTGTGAAATTTGGTCATTACTTTTTTATTACAGGATAAAATTTGTTAAAAATGGATGGAAGAATCAAATATAGAGACTATAATTTATTCAACCTAGCTTGATTTAATAAGGAATCTTAATGTCAGATAAAAAAAGATTATATCGTAAAAACCTAACTTCCTACGGGCTGGTTTATTTAATGGAAGATGAGTTGGAGGTTTCTGTAAGAAACTTGTCAATTACTGGTGCATTAGTTGAATTGGGAGATAATTCAAAGGTTAATGATATTAATAGTGTATTTAAGGCTGTTATGGAAACGCCTCTGATTGATATTTATTTGCCAGAAATGCGACTGGCTGGCGAGGCAGAGATTGTACGTGCTGATATTGTAGACGGAGTGATTTATTTAGCACTTGAATTCAGATCAGTTTCTTACAATGTTGATAACATACTCTATAAGAGGAAAGCCTACAGAAAAATCATGTCTGCACCAGGACAAATTATTTTAAATGGAAACAAACACAAGTTTTTTACGGAAAATGTTTCTTTGGATGGCTTGATGATTTTGCTGAATGAAAAAGTCGATGTAGAAGTAGGTACTATAACGATATTTGATTTTAAACGACTGCAGTTAAGAGGAAAAATCAAAGTTTCCTGGACAGAATATGTTGAGCCCCATTCTACTCTAATGGGGCTTGAGTATGTTCATCTGGAAAAAGATAATCATATAAAAATCCCTCGGTTTTCAGCTGTAACACCGTATTTCAGATAAGTAGTATTTATTAGAAAAAGGAGTGTTAATTTTATTACATAGGTTTTTTTATAAGTGGCGCTGGGAACTTTCTGCTCCTTTAGCGGGTATTTGCCTGACATTAGCTTTTGCCCCGTTCAACTATTCCTATTTAGCCATTGTTTCTTTAGTTTTCATTTTTTTATCCTGGTTGGAATGTTCTCCTGCCCGCGCTGTTTTACGTGGTTTTTTGTATGGTTTAGGGTTGTTTGGGAGTGGCATCTCCTGGGTTTATATTAGTTTGCATGATTATGGCGGTGCGCCTGCATTTGGAGCTGGTTTATTAACCTTTCTAATTGTTTGTTTCTGGTCTCTATTTCCTGCATTAACGGCTTATCTTTCATGCAGATTTACTTCCAAAAAACACAAAAGAAAAAGAGTCTGGATAATTCCTTTTTTCTGGATTTTTGTAGAATATTTTCGCGGCTATTGGTTTATTAACGGCTTTCCCTGGTTGCAAATTGCCTACACGCAGCTACAAACTCCTTTAAAAGCTTATGTTCCCATTGTAGGTGTTTATGGAACAGGCTTTTTGTTAGCATTAACAGTTGCCGTGTTAGTAGCTGGCTTTAATAAACAATTAAAATACAGCTATGTTGCCTTATTTATGCTTATGATCTGGGGAGGTGGCTCTGTTTTACAATCAGTAAAGTGGACGGAAGCTATAGGCGATGCGATCAGTGTGGCTCTTATCCAGGGGAATGTGCCTCAGGATCAAAAATGGTTACCAGAAAACAGACTGAAAACCCTAATAAATTATCAGCAATTAACTGAACAAAACTGGGATTCAGATATTATCATCTGGCCAGAATCAGCGATTCCTGCTTATTTATCCCAGGTAAAAGAGTCTTATCTGAATCCCCTTTCTGCAAAAGCAAAAGCGCACAATACTGATTTGATTGTTGGTCTGCCTGCTATAGGAAAGAACAATGAACATTTTAATACTGTGCTTACCCTGGGCAAAAAAGAAGGCCGTTACAATAAAAACCATTTATTACCCTTTGGTGAATATTTACCGTTACAACCGCTATCTGGTTTTGTTTTAGGATTACTTAATGTGCATTTAGGCGATTTTGTTTCAGGGGGCGATAATCAGGCGTTATTAGAGGCAGGGGGCTATCCATTTGCCACCTCAATTTGTTATGAAGATGCTTTTTCTAATGAAGCTTTAAATGCCTTACCAGAGGCTGCATTTTTAGTGAATGTTACTAATGATGCCTGGTTTGGTGATTCAATACAACCGCATCAGCATATGCAAATAGCGCAAATGCGGGCATTAGAAACGGGGCGTTATCTATTAAGAGTGACTAATACAGGAGTGACAGCCATTGTTGGGCCGGATGGCATAATTATTCGCAAAGCGCCGAGTTTTAAACAGGTGGTTTTGAAAGGAAAAATTTTTCCTATGGGCGGGATGACGCTGTTCGCAAAAATGGGTGATAACGTGGTTATCTCTGCATTAGTTATTATCTTTTTAATCTTGCTTTTATGGCCGGATAGAAGATTGAGTCAGATTATTGTCAAGCATGTTAAAAAGTGAATACGCTAAAATACTTTTTTATTCTCTACTAAGTCAATTCATTTTATCAGCTACCCTGGCACAGGAAAGAGAACGTTGGACTGATTCTGAATATATTCTTGATAGTTTTATTGAAATTGCACTCAATAATGAGTATTCAACAGCACAAACCGGTATCCGTAAGTGGACAACGGCCATTAACTACTATTTTATACATCGTGTGGGGGATCAAGCCTTACATGAACGCTTGACTAAAATGCATTTAGATCATTTAGCAAGCATTAGCGGGGTTACTTTTAATGCGGCAAGGCATAAAAAAAAGGCTAATGTATTAATTATTTTTTCTACTGAAAATCGCCTGGAACAAGAATTACAGAGCGAATTTAAGATTGAATCAGTAGTACAGCGTAATCATTTGTTGTCTAAAAGTGTGTGTCTGGCTCATTTTTCAACGCATAAAAATGGCAGTATTAAAAAAGCGATTGTTATTATCCCCGTAGATAGAGCAAGAGCCCATGCAAAATTAGTTTCATGTATCGTTGAGGAATTAACCCAGGTGATGGGATTACCTAATGATTCAGAAAAGGTATTTCCCTCTATTTTTAATGATAAATCGCACAATGATTTGTTAACAGGGCTGGATTATGTTTTGTTAAAGATACTCTATCATCCAAAAGTAAAAACGGGCGCGAGGATAAACGCGATTAAAAATGTTTTAAAAGACCTTATTAAGGTGCTGGATAAACAGGGTATTATTGCCAAAGCAGAACAAAAAGTGATGGAAGGAGATTTGTATCCATTATTATATTAGTTTGCAAGGAGCTGTGTTTCCGTGTTTTTTTGTAGAAGCTTAACTGGATTAATCATATAATTGATAGTTATTATTTCCAGTCAAAGTCTTTAAAAACTCAACAATGTTACTGATTTCCTGGTCAGTTAAATGTAAAGGTTTTATTAAAGGATCGAGTGTTATATTGTTGATTCCGCCTTTATTATAAAAACGGATAACTTGCTCTAGCGTGCTAAGCGAGCCGTTATGCATATAAGGTGCAGTTAAGCTAATATTACGAAGAGTGGGGGTTCTATATTTCCAGCGGTCATCAGGATCGTTAGTAATTTCATAGCGCCCTAAATCACTGATTTTGTTTTCACTGACGGAATCAATTAGCCGGTTTTCAACGTCGATAAAAACACCAGGTGCTATTTGAATGTTAGTAGTCGCCGTATTTTTTTTTATGGAATTTTCATAGCCAATGCCGGTATTATGGAATTGATTGTCGGTAAATAATGCATAATCTGTTGAGAGGGTATGGCAACTACTGCATTTTGCTTTTCCGGTGAATAAAGCATAGCCCTGTTGTGCAGATGCACTGATTGCCTTTTTTTGCTGGGCAAAATACCAGCGATCAAAATTTGAATCTGCTGAATTTAAGCTGCGTTCATAGCTGGCAATAGCAAAACTGATGGTTTCCATGCCTATGGGGCGGTTAAATGCCTGTTTAAACAGGACTTCATATTCGGGAATTTGCTTAATTGTGTCAATGACAAAACCAATGGATGGGTTGGCCATTTCATTGTGTGCCAGTAAAGGCCCCCATACCTGATTTTCTAAGGTACTTTCTCTACCATCGTGAAAGAATGACTGATAATAAGCGACATTATATAAAGTCGGTGAGTTACGTCGGACTGTACGACCTTCAACACCAACGGCTGTTGCCATTTCATTACTGCTGAAACCTTGTGAGGGTATATGGCACATGGCACAGGAAAATGTATTGTTGATGGATAGACGTCGATCAAAAAACAGTTTTTTCCCCAGTGTTATTTTTGCTTCTGTCGGTGGGTTGTCATGAGGTATAGGTACACTAGGCAAACCTAAAGGGGGCTGTTGAATAGTCTTGATTAAGTAGTTTTCTTTAGCAGAGACAGTTTTTGATAATGCTGGATTGCTTTGTTCAATGAGTAATGTTTTTATGTCATTGATCAGGGTATCGGCGTGTAAAAAAGAGACGCTATAAATATTTCTTAATTGTTTGTTTTGATCAATCAAATAGACTCGTAGAATATGCGAAAAAACACCGGTAAATTGCCCTTGCTGATCAACTACTTTTTGAATATTTTGCCGATAATGCTGCAAAATAGGCTGTAACTCCGCTTCTGACCGAGTGGTCAAAAACTGCCAATCCAGGGCGGAGTCTTGCAGGCCTTTTGCATAATGTTTCATGGCCTCGGGGGTATCATGTTGAGGATTAAAACTAAGTGTTAATAGCCGTAGTTTATTGGCAAGTTGAGGCTCTTTTTTAAGTCGGTTTTTTATTTTATGAAAAACAGCAGTGGCCAGTGGGCAACCATTAATATCGCTACAGGTAGAATAAATAAAGCTCAACAAAACGATTTTATCGCCCATCAAATCATGTAATTGAATAGCCTGGTTTTCGGTATTAAGCACTTGACCATTGGCGGCCTGGCCTAAAGGAGGTAATGAATAGCTCCCCGGTTTTGGTGCAGTAAAAGCGAGTGGGCTATATCCAGGTGCTAGAGTGGGAGGCGCATTGTCAGCTTGAGTGATTTCAGTAATGGGAATGATTAAAAAAATAAATAATAATCTGGTCAAATTGAAAATCGGCATCTGCTTGTATTTCTATATGGGTGTTATGGGATGTAGAGCGTTCTTATTTGAACTCCCTCGCTTTTTAGCGTTATGGCAGACATTAAGTATAAAAATCAATAATTTGTAGCCCGCATCCACTGCGTTCGATACGGGCTACGACTTAAACTTAATAGTAATGGGGCACAGCGTGGGAGCTATTTATTGTCAGCTGAAGGCTTATTTATCATAGCCAATGTTTTAGAAGAGTTTATTTTATGGGCATAAAGCGAATAAGCGCCAAAACGCATTTGATGCGGTCTGCCTAGCTTTTCTTTATTAAAATCAATGGCAAATTGCTGACTAAGTTGTTTTCCATCCCAGTGATACAATTTGAAAAATTGCTCATTAGCATCGCCTTTTTTATCCCAGTTTGCTAGCAAGGACGAGGTGTAATACAAACGCTTGCCATCCCAGCTTGAAGAAATCATGTTAACTTGCGAACCTATTTTTTGCTCAAAAACCTGTTGTGGATTAAAGGGGTCGGAAATGTCAAAAGCTCTTGTTTTGCCATCCATAAAGGTATTAACCCAAAGCATTTTGTCATCACTTTGAATAGAAATGTCGACAGGTAAAGGGATTTTACTTGGATCACCTATATCTGCAACTTCTTTTGCCTGCCATTCGCTTTGTTGGTCTTGGTAAATCAGCCAGATTTTGGAGGTTAACGCGGTAGTGGTAAAACAATAATTATGATTCGGATCCCATGCACAGCGGATTTCCAGTGGTGCACCTGGCACATCAAATATTTTTTTCGGTTGTTTGGCATGTAAATCCCATTGCACTACGGTATTACCAAATTGTTTCATGGCTTCCGGGTCTTTTAGCATTTTGCCGAAATCCATCATGTAATTATTCCAGCCAGTGAAGGATGAGGTGATCATGGTATTAAGTCTGGGAATTACTCGAATATCATAGCCATATCCATCAGCATATTTGCCTGTTTTAATAGCACCTTGCAGATTGCTATCAGTAGGTGTCCAATGGGTAGCAATGTATTTTCCTTCATTGGTATATTCGACTAATGCCGTCGAGCCACCATGATCTTTACTATTAGACAGTCCTGTTATTATCATTCGACCCGGTAGCGCATAGGTGGTATGCGGCCCTACTACACCACCACTTTTTGTTTCAAAATCAGTAATTATGCGGCTTAATACCGGTTTGGCAGGATCCGTGTGAACATCAAATATAAATATTTTGTTGGTGTCGAGTCCTGCTGCCCAAAGATATTTTCTGTCATCGGTAAACCCGGAATGATGCGCCTCATTTCTGCCGCCAACCGAGCGAGTATTAATGACTTTCCCATAATTAGGGGAGTTTGGTTTTACATCGACAGTCACTAATTTATCTTGTTCATCACCCATACCTTTGACGCCTAAGGTCCAGATATAAACAAAATCCTCCTGACCGGTTATTTTAGCCATATAGGGTGATTGGCAAGTTTCATCGGCTTGAGTAGAAGTACTAATCAGACCGAGCATCGTTACTGTAAAAGCCATGGATATGACTAGCTTATTTATTCTATGTTTAAGTGTTTTCATGGTTTTCCTTGTTTGTTATGAAAATGTTATTTGAGGAAATAGTCATTCAATAAATTATCACAGCACTCAGTTAAGGCTGTGCTTGATTGTTCAATTTTCATGCGTAGTAATGCGCCTTGCCAGCTATTGACTAAAAGATCAGCCATATTTTGCGAGGTTTTATCAGTACGCACTAGACCTTGTTGCTGTGCTTGCTGCAAGCCCTTTTGTATTATATTGCTATAGCGTTGTACTGCTTTATTTAAAGCTATTTGGCATATTTCACTAGTGTCACCCAGTTCGCCCATTAAATTACCTAATAAACAGCCGCCTTTAAAGCCGCTGGTTTCAAGTTCTGTGATTAATTCATTAAAATAGTGTTGCAGAGCAGCTAAAGCACTGTTTTCAGAATTATTAAGATGACTTTCTAGTTGTAAAATAAAAGGTTCAATGTAGTGGGCGATGACTTGAGCACAATATTCTTCTTTACTAGCAAAGTAATTATAAAAAGAACCCTTGGGGATTTTTACCGTATCCAGGATTTCTTTTAAGCCAGTGCCGTGATAGCCCTGTTCTGTCAAAATCAGTACGCCCTGATCTAGTAATTTAGTACGATTAAGGTCTTTGTTTGTTTGTAACATCAACTAATTATATGACTGGTCGTCTTAACAGTCAAGCGGTTTCATTACGACTATTAAAATTGCAACTGTGGAGAGGAGGGGCTAGCTAAAAGTGAAGTAAGTAATAAAATATCAACGATTTATCTTTTTATTTCAGCTTTAATATTTTCCTGCGGAGAGTGTAATATTATGTTTTTAAATTAAAAGTCACAGGGCCATCATTAGTCAGTGATACTTTCATATCCGCCCCAAATTGACCAAATTCAGTGGAGGGGTAAATTTCTTTTGCACGTTCAGAAAAATAAGTAAATAGAAGCAAGCCATGTTCTGCAGTGGCGGCAGAAGAAAAGCTGGGGCGATTTCCACTTTGGGTGTTAGCTGCCAGGGTGAATTGCGGCACGATTAATAGTCCACCCTTAATATCCAGTAGACTCAAGTTCATTTTATCGTTGCTATCAGCAAAAATACGGTAGTTAAGGATGCGTTCTAGTAAACGCTTTGCCTGTTGTTCTGTATCTTCTTTTTCAACGGCCAGTAATGCCATGATGCCTTGCTCAATCTTTCCAATAGTTTTATGGTTAACAATAACTTCGGCCTGGCTGACACGCTGAATAATGGTGAGCATAGTGTGAGTTACGATTTACGCTATAGAAAATGGATTTTCTATCATGATTGTTTCATCCCGGTCTGGTCCGGTTGATAAAATAACAATTTTAACGCCAATTAACTGTTCTATACGCTCTATATAAGCTTTTGCATTCGCGGGTAATCGTTCCATATCCGTTATACCTGCTGTGGTTTCAGTCCAGCCTGGCATGTTTTCAATAATAGCTTCACAGGCCTGATATTGATCTGCGCCTAAAGGTGCTGTTTCAGTTAATACACCATTAATTTTGTAGGCTGTACAAATACCGATTTTATCCAGACCATCAAGAACATCCAGTTTGGTTAAACATATTCCGCTAAGGCTGTTCATCTGTGCTGATTTACGCATTGAAACTGCGTCAAACCAGCCTGTTCTGCGTTTACGACCTGTCGTTGCTCCAAACTCATGTCCTTTTTCACCTAAATGATCACCATACTTATCATGCAATTCAGTGGGAAAAGGTCCGTTACCGACGCGGGTTGAATAGGCTTTGGTAATACCCAGAACATAATCAAGATCTAATGGCCCCATACCTGTGCCTGTGGCAGCGCCACCTGCTGTGGTATTTGATGATGTCACATAAGGATAAGTACCGTGATCAATATCCAGTAATGCACCCTGGGCACCTTCAAATAGTATGTTTTTATCGGCTTGTTTATATTCTTGCAACTCTTCACCAACATCGGTCAGCATGGGTTTAATTTGTTCTGCCAGAGCCAGTGTGTTTTCCAGTATTTGCTGATAATCCAGTGTTTCTGCTTTGTAATAATGTGCTAGCATAAAGTTATGGTAATCAAGCAAATCTTTCAAGCGGCTGGCAAACTGCTCTGTATTCAGTATATCGCCTGCGCGTAAGCCTCGTCTGGCAACTTTGTCTTCGTAAGCAGGACCTATTCCACGTCCTGTTGTACCAATGGCTTTTTTTCCTCTGGCTATTTCTCTGGCCTGGTCAATGGCAATATGAATAGGGAGTATCAAGGTACAGGCCTTACTAATTCGCAATCGGTTTCGTACCACAACCCCTGCATTTTCAAGCGTTTCAATTTCTTCAAACAAGGCATCTAGTGACAGCACTACGCCATTGCCTATCATGCATTGAACACCGTCTCTTAATATGCCGGAAGGAATTAAATGCAAAATGGTGGTTTTTCCATTAATAACCAATGTATGCCCTGCATTATGTCCTCCTTGAAAACGAACTACAGCATCAGCCTGATCTGTCAGCAAATCAACCAGTTTTCCTTTACCCTCGTCACCCCATTGTGTGCCGATGACTACAACATTTTTACCCATGATACTCTCTGTTTTAAGCGATGGATTTTATAATCCATTGTTGATTTTCTTTTGCTAATATATCCGTGCATTGCAATTCGTCAATTTCCTTTGGATGCCCAGGTAATTGCTGAACAACAGTAATCCCATTTGCTCTCAAATCTCTCACAACTTCAATCAGCTCAGGGTCGTTATTATGAGGAGCGTAAACCCGTTGAGTGTTTTCATCGCTTCCTTGAGCTAAAGATGACAATAATCTTAAATCAGCACTAAAGCCTGTGGCTGGACGCGCTCTGCCAAAAAACTCACCAATATTATCATAACGCCCACCACGCGCTATTTCTCTCCCTACTTCCGGGATAAAAGCAGCAAAAACAATACCTGTATGGTAGTTATATCCTCGTAATTCTGACAGATCAAAACTGATCGCTAATGCCGGATAACAGCTTCTTAGTAAATCAGCAATAGTCTGTAATTCAGTTAACGCGTTAGCTACAGTGTCATTAATACCTGCCAGTAGTTTATTTGCCTTAACTAATATTTCTTGTCCACCATTTAAAGTGGATAGTGTAATAAATAGCGATTTGAATTTTTGATTTATATCAAAACTATCAAGCAAGTCATTGAGTTCTGTTCTGGCTTTACGTTGTAATACTTCAAATAATTCAGTTTCTTGCTGTTGTGATAGGCCTGCCTGCTCAGACAATGCACGATAAATACCCACATGACCCAAATCCAGATGTACATTCTGTAATCCAGTAATAGCTAGCATTTCCAGCATTAATTTGATCACTTCGCAGTCACTTTCTATGCCAGAATGACCGTATATTTCTGCACCAATTTGCATGGGGCTACGGGTATTTTCTAGTGAATTGCCTAATGTTCTTAATGTGGTGCCGACATAACAGAGGCGAGTCGGTCTTTCGTATTTAAGATTATGAGCATCTATTCGAGCGACTTGTGGTGTCATATCGGCACGAATCCCCAACATTTCCCCTGAAACCTGATCGGTTAATTTAAAGGTTTGAAGATCAAGGTCATGGCCTGAACCGACTAACAAAGATTCCAGAAAGTCAACAAAGGGAGGAATCACCAGTTCATATCCCCAGCAAGCAAATACATCCAGTAATTGTCTGCGCAGTGCTTCTAATTTTATAGCTTCTTCAGGTAAAACTTCTTCTATTCCCTGTGGTAATAACCAGGCATCTTTTTTAGGCATATTTTTGACTGTCCACTCGCACAAAACGCCCCGTTAAAAACGGAGCGTTTTGCTGTCTTTCAACTTTTTTACTTCACCCCTAAGGGTGAATAGTGTTTTTAAAGATTACTATAGAAGTTATTCCTGACGTTTAAAATATTTAAAGAAGTCAGAGTCAGGTTCGACAACTAGCATATCGCCTTTATTTCTAAAGGTTTTTTTATACGCATTCATGCTTCGATAAAAAGTAAAAAACTCTATGTCTTCGCCATAGGCTGTTGCATAAGTATCAGCAGCGATTGCATCCCCCGCACCTCTTAATATTTCAGCATCACGGAATGCATTGGCAAGAACAATCTCACGTTGTTTATCAGCATTCGCTCGAATGCGTTCAGCGGCCTCTTTACCTTGAGATCTAAATTCTCTGGCGACTCTTTCACGTTCAGCTTCCATTCTTCGAAAAACCGATGCACTTACATCACTGGGTAAATCAATCCGCTTGACTTGTACGTCAATAATTTCTACGCCTAATCCAATAGCAATGGGCGATGCCAATGAAATCAATGCAGTTCGAATCGCATTACGATCACTGGAAACCAGTTGTTTGATATTTCGCTTACCAAATTCACTCCGAAAAGCATCTTTAATAATTTGATCCAGACGAATATTCGCTTGTCTTATATCACCTGCTACAGCAGTATAAAAAGTTTTAACATCTGCAATTTTCCATTTGACAAAGGAGTCAACAATCACGTTTTTCTTTTCTGAGGTCAAGAAACGCTCGGGTTTTGAATCCAGGGTTAAAATACGGGCATCAAATTTCTTTACATTATTGATAAACGGCATTTTAAAATGCAACCCTGGTTTAAAGTCAGACTTTATCACTTCCCCTAGTCGAAACTTAATAGCACGCTCTTTCTCGGTAACAGTAAAAACCATCGATGAAAGCAAGAAAAACAGTAAACCTGCTGCGACTAATATTTTATTTTGTGTCATCTTAGCGTCCCCTCGCATCACGGCCACGACTGGATGTCCGTATATTGCTATTACTGTTTGTTTGTCTTGTCACGGTGGTTGGCGATAAGTTATTGCTCATATTGCCTGATTCCTGTGTAGATGACTGGTTTCCTAATTTATCCAGCGGTAAATAAAGCAAATTATTACTACCTTTAACATCGATCATCACTGTTGAAGTGTTACTTAACACTTGTTCCATAGACTCAATATATATTCTTTGTCTGGTGACTTTGGGTGCTTTTTTATACTCTTTAAGTAATTGAGAAAAACGGCTGACTTCACCTATTGCCTCAGCAACCACCCGTTCTCTATAAGCTTCTGCTTCCTGTATTTTTCTGGATGCTGCACCACGCGCAACGGGAATCACTTCGTTTGAATAGGCCTGAGCTTCATTGATTAAGCGTTGTTCATCTTCCCGGGCTTTAATAGCATCTTCAAATGCACCTTGAACCTGTTCTGGTGGTTGTGCGTCTTGCAGATTGACTGTGGTAATCAAAATTCCCGATTGATAAGAATCCATTACTTTTTGAATTTCTTGCTGAATTCCGGCAACAATTTCACTACGGCCTTCTGTTAACACAAAATCCATGGTACTACGCCCTATGACACCACGTTGAACACCTTCTGTTACTTGTTTTAAGGTGGCAGTAGGATTTGATACATTGAATGCATAGTCTTTTGCACTTTTCACCTGATATTGCACTGCTAGTCGAATATCAACAATATTTTCATCTTTAGTCAGCATTAATGCTTCTCTAGGTACTGAACCAACGCCTTGCCGTCCCCCCGATCGATAGCCGACTTCAACTACCTGAACATTTCGTACGTCTATGATCTCTACCTGATCAATAGGTGACGGGAAACGCCAGTTTAAGCCAGGTTTTGTTGTTGATACATAGGCACCAAAACGAGTTTCAACACCTTCTTTCCCTTCGTCAATAATATAAAAACCACTCAGCAGCCATAATATAAGCGCACCTATGGCAAGAAATCCCAGGCTTTTTAATGCGCCACCTTTAGAGTCTCCCCCTCCAGAACCACCACCAAAAATACCGCTTAATTTTTCTTGAAACGAACGAATTACTTCGTCGAGATCAGGAGGTCCATTTTCATTTTTTCGACCACTCCATGGGTCTTTTTTATCGCCACCGGGCTCATTCCAGGACATTTATTGCTCCACACAAATTTTAAAATTATAGTTGAGGCCATACTCTGCGAGGAGTATATAAAGCCAAACTTTTCTATAGTAACGCATATTTATAAACTCTGATGCATTAAATTGGATATCAGGGGGGAAAATTGATTTTTCAAGGGGCACGTGAATAAAAACGAATTTTGTACGCCATCAACATTAACGGACTTTTGTTGTTTTTAAGCCCTCTCCAAAGGGAGAGGGTTGGGTGAGGGGGAAATTAAAAAAGTTTTTTCCTTATTCTTTTCATTTTTAATCCAGAGAAAAAAGAATTTTGAAGAAAAGAACTGATTTAATTCCTCCTCACCCAATCCTCTCCAGCAGGAGAGGGCTTAAAAGCATTACATCAATGACAAAATCTGATCAAAAATCTTACCATTGGTTGCCAGGATTTGCTTGGGAAAAACGCCATCATTTCCTTTAAAGTCAGTTACCGTGCCACTGGCTTCCTTGACAATTAATGCACCCGCTGCCACATCGTATAAATTCAATTCCTGCTCCCAAAACGCATCAACCTGACCATCTGCAACCAGGCATAAGTCCATGGCGGCAGAGCCAAATCGACGTTGCCCTGTTGTTTCCTGGGCAATGCGAGCAAATCGTTGTAGATTATTCTCCACCAGATAAGATCGCAAG
>CAZDMC010000022.1:0-13106 GCA_964506335.1 uncultured Methylomarinum sp.
AATAGTTCAGCAATATGGCCAATACTTGTGTCACCTAATTGATCCATCACTCGTAATGCCATATCCCAATTTAATACCCCTGCCAGTCCACAATAGCCTTTTAATTCATCGAGAATCACTTTCTTGACTAAACAAAATTCACCTACATAATCCAGTGATCTTAATAAATCAGGATTACAATCGGGTTTGAACAAAGGATCAATGGTTTCACCCGTTACACTAATATGATCCTCATCAACATAGATAAAATTCCATTCCGGTTTTAAATTAATGTAATTGGAACAAATTGATAATGCTTTTGCTTCAAAAATAGTGCCGGGGCGAATGACTGCCACCCAGTCAAAGACATCTACCGTCAATAAAACTTGATTAATAGCTGTATATAACTCGCCTTCCGTCTGAATCCAGTGAATCATTTCTAATTCATCAAATACTGGGTCAGGACAATCGTCTGCAGAAAGAATAGCTAAAGACCATTGCCCATAATATTGTTGATTTAAAGAATCAATAGTATCTGCCAATAAACTAGTATCTTGCGACTCTAACACGGTCAAAATCAGAAAATTTGGGGAAATATTCCAGCGTTGCATTTGCTCTGCTAACACCTGTTCATCCGCTTCTGTTATAGCATGTTTCTGCTTCCAGACTTGATAGGGATTAATCGCTTTTTCGGTAACAGATATTGATTGAGAATTTGATTGCTGAAACCCAGCCAGTTTATTTTCCTGAGCTTCTCTAACTGCTGGGGAATCAAGATCACCATGCTTTAAATAAATTGACTTATAAATTTCATGATAATTTTGGAAATTATTGGAAGATACGCTATCCCTGCCACTTTGCTGTAAATGAACTTCTACTGTTGTTTGTGGAATATGAACAAAATCACAGCCTTTACTTAAACGGATTAGCAATTCCCAGTCTTCTAGGCATTTCATTGTTTCATCAAAAAACCCCGTTTCCTTTAAATAGCTTGCTCGAATACCCCAAGTATTAATCGGAATAAAATTATCAGTGAATAGTCTTTCTTGAGAATACTCTACCCCTTTGTACCTTTGTTCTCGATTTACAATTTCATGCTTATCATTTTCAATAACATATTCTGCCAATGTATAAACAAAATTTGATTTTTTTAAACTATTAACAATAACTTGTAAATGATTAGAACAAAAAACATCATCGTCATCAAGAAAACAAATAACCTCTCCCTTTGCTAGTTTCAACCCCATATTTCTTGCATATGACTGCCCTTTACACAATCTAAATTCAATGTAATATATTCGTGAATCAATATTCGCAATTAAAGGAGCCATACTCACTCCACCATCATTAATTACAATAATTTCCCAATTATGATATGTCTGATTTTTAACAGAATCAAGAGCCTCTAATAATAATTTCGGCCTATTCAAAGTTGGTACGATTATAGTAACCAATGGGGTTTCAGATAACTGTTCATGTCCTTTTAAAGAAGTTAACTCCGCAAGTTTTTGCTTTATCTTTTGAATTCTCAACCGCTGCTTTTTCGACAATTTGCCTCCCATATGTTTAAATGAGGAAACTTTGTTATTCAGTAGATTAAGAATTTCTGTTTCATACCCTCTTAATTGTTTTACATTCTTTTCATTTATAAATTTCTCTAATAAAACCAGCTGACTTTCATATTGGCGGCCACTTTTTATAAAATCAGGTGATATAGACGCTTGATTACCATGAACTCGGTATGCAGCTAATGGTAAATCAATAAACCTGGATTTAGCTCCTTTAGACATTAATCGAAGAAAATACTCATAATCCCCTACTGATGTATCTTCATTGAACCTACCATATTTTTTAAATGTATCTATTTTGAACAAAGTGGCTGGAAATGAAATATAACAATCTAAAGCGAGCAATCTACCAACTTCGTCAGGGAATTCATGATGATCAAAATATTCCCAACCGGGATGTAAGACCAATTTCTGAAAGCAACTATTAGCATCTATAAAAACATATCGCCCATAAACAAAATCTGCTTCTGAATATTCTGCCAATTCAGAAAATAACTTAAAAAGGCTACTAGGCATCAAATAATCATCTGCAGACAAAAATAATAAATATTTTCCCTTTGCTAAATCTATCCCTTTATGAAAGTTATTTTGTGCGCCTATATTAGTTTGGTTAACAACATACACAACTCTAGAATCATGCACATAGCTCATAACCACATCATCTGTATTATCATCAGATGCATTATTTAGAACAATTAATTCAAAATCAGTAAAACTTTGAGATAAAACGCTCTTTATCGCCTCACCTATATACTGCCCGTAATTATAGGCAGGAATAACAACTGATATGACTGGGTTCATAAGACTTTTTTTCTTATTGTGATTATCCATTGCTAACACTCCAGGGTTCTCCGATAAAATATCGGATTTTAAACAATCTGGGATCAAAATTTTTCAATAAAGAGGATATCATCAAATACAGTCTTGTGAGTTTTGAAAAAAGCTCTAATTACAAACCATTTATACTCTTCGTAAAAACCCATCGGGTGAACCTGTTAACACTATTTTATTTTCAATTTGTTTATCAATCTCAAATGACAAAGGCTTACCATCCTTAGCAGAAATGATGTTTGCTTTCAGATACCTTAAATATTCCCAAACAGCCGTTTTAGGACTATTTCCTTTTGACCACGGTCGTTTTGAAACCATACCTTCCGGTGCATCTTCAATAATCGTATCACCCACCATGCAATAACTACCCATTGAAACCAATGGCGCGTATGCTTCTAGTTCAGCTAAAACATGGTCATGAGTATGATGGCTATCCAAACACACCATAATTCTATTATAGTCTTTTGAAAATGCATGCACTTGCTGAATGATTGCCGAATCAATGCTTGAGCCTTCTAGCATAGTGATTTTTTTACTAAGGGGATGACTAGCAATTGCTTGTCTATTATGCGGTCGAATTTCAATATCCAGACCTAATACATGACCTTGTTCTATTTCACCACAGGCTTCCAAAATTGCCAGCATCGAAGCACTAAAAACCAGCGTTCCCCCCCATGCTATTCCTGTTTCAATAATTAAATCGGGTTTTACTTGCCAAATAATTTCCTGCAATGCCTGCAAGTCTTGTGGGATCTGAATAATCGGTATACCTAACCAGGTAAAGTTATAGACATAGTCTGCTTTACCTACCCCGATTTCATTAAAAAATTGCTTACAAGATGATTGTAAGGCTGAATTATCCGGATACTTTTCTACACGCTCAGAAATAGCTTGTTGGTATTGTTGTAACGGGTTTTTACTCATAATTCCCTCTGCTGTATATTTGACCACCTACTATAAATTTTACAAGAATTATTCCACATGGCAATACAAAACAAAATCACCAAAAATTTGTACATGCTGCCTTAGTCTAAAGGTATATTCAGGTACTAAGGATCTGACAAATTCAGCAATTTCATATAAATCACAGGGATAATGATAAACACAGAGAGCCATTTTCGGTTTATATTGACGAATCGTTTGCTGAGCACCATGTAATAATGCCATTTCCATTCCCTCAACATCCGCTTTAATAAAACTAACTGGACGACCATCTAGATAACTATCTAATGTATAGACTTCAGAGCTGATCGTTTCATCAATGATTTGATTGTCAGTATCTTCTGTCAGACCATGACGCAAGGGAGAATCGTCGACAAATGTACATGTCATTCTACCCGCCGATGAGGATAAGCCCGCTTTCTCAAGAGATACTGAGCCTGCTGGAATAGCCCATTCTTCTGTCAAACGTTTCATCCGGACTTGCATTGCCTTAAATTGCTTCCAGCCAGGTTCAAAAGCATAGATATGTTTAAATGTACCCAAGTTTTCCCAAATGAAACGTTCCACGGTATCCCCCGTAAATGCCCCATCATCAACAAAAGTATCTTCGAAATTACCACTAAATTCTGGTAAACCAAAATACATATCCTTTTCCATCACCGCCTTGCAACTTGCTAATTCCCCCGTCAACATGGCCACTAGCAAGGCGTTAAAAGTTTCGACTGATCGCTCATCTTCAAGATAATCATCGCGGATTGCTGATAAACGTGAATAGTTTTTGGCAACAAAATAACCATCAAAAGAAATGGTATTAAAAGAATATTCTGAAAAACTCTGCTCAACTTGCTGGACGGCATGTCGGGCAGCAATAAACATAGATGAGACGGATTGCAAAACTTCTGGCTCTGGCAGAACAACGGGGATTCCATTAATCAGTTGTCCATTTTTCTTTGTATCACGATCAATGTAATGACTTATATTGACACCTTCCGATTGTAAATAACTACTTGCCCAGGTACCTACAAACCCTGCACCATAAATCACCACCCCCTGAACAAAATCTTGCTCTATTCGAGCAATAACAGGTGTCATTTGATTAATTAGTTTTTCAACCTGCTCTGCAGTATATTGATTCACTTCAACATTCATTATGAAACCTCCATTAATTTAAGAGATAAAGACGAGGATTTAATCACTTCCTAGGAGGCTGTCAACATTGGCTTGATGTTGCTGAAGTCATTAAATTTCTTCACCTAAGCAGTAAATATTTTCAGATGCCCAGCCTAGTTCAATAGCTGCATACTCTATGCTTTCAGCATGTAGATAGGGCGCAATAACAAGTATTCCCTGAATAGTTATTTTTTTTGGATCGTATATTTCAAGGTCATAATAATGACTTTTTTGTTTTAGTCGACTCACGTCGCACAATGTTACTTGAATATTTTTCATCAAGGGCAGCAAACTAAATAACTCTGCAGACATCCCCCAAAATGTGATGCACTGATATTGTTTTGCCAAATTTTGTAGTTTGGTAACTTGTTTACATAAGGCATCCTCTGATGATTTTACAAAGCATGCAATATCTCCAACTTTATTCACCGGCTGTTCCGGAATTGACGCTGTTTTTTTAGCTAACAACATAAGAGAAGGGTAATCAAATTCGGGGGTGGGTAATATACAGCGACTGATATCTACCACTGAAAAGCCGTGCCTATTTAATACCTGAGCTAAGGCACTGGCAGAAAAATGATAAATATGCTCCCGTATTCCTATCCAGAATGCAGGGCCAATAGGACACTTGCTATAGCGTTCAGCATCAGGCACTTCAATTAATAAGTAACCCTCAGCATTTAAAACTCTATTGGCCTCAGACAATATGCCATCAATATCACGAATATGTTCAAACACATGAAAGTAACTCAGCATTGTTTGACTATTATCTGCAAAGGGTAATAATAATGCCCCACCTTGCTTAAAAATCAATGATTCTTCATTAATACTTTTTCCAGACAGCTCTGGAATACTTTTTAGATCGACATCTACGCCACAGCAATCAGCCTGCCAGCCTTGTTGTTTTATCCATTTTAGAAAACCACCTCGACCACAGCCAATATCGCTAATACCTATGTTTTCCAAACCGTGTTTAATTAAATAATGCGTATAATGATTGTATTTTTTGATATTAGCCGGTAAATCAATATCAAAATGTTCCTTTTCAAAATAAGCACATTCACCCTGGTAAAAAGCCGCTAAGGTCTTATCATCAATATTTTCAATAAAAACCAATCCACAGTGCTCACAATGGCAAAACCTTGCTGAGTAATTAAAGATAGAATCATCAAGACCACTAAACTGCCAATTTGTTAATTCTCTTGCTATTTGTAAACAAGTTGGGCATTGATAGAGACTCAAGCCTCAGCTCCGATTGGCATCAATTTATTCAACAAGGACTGACGATGAACATCAATATTATCAACCTGAGCATATTTAATATGCCCGCAATCTTTACAGGTCTGATTACTGCAACGCTTACCTTCCAAGTGCTGAATTCTTAAAGCATTCATAGCTGATGAAGACCAGATGTCCGCCAAAGTCTGTTGTTTTAAATCACCTACAATCAATTTTTGATCCCAATCTGGACAACAAGCACTGACTGTCCCATCTGCATTAACTGCCATCGCATAAAAAATATAAGTACAGACTGCTTTCTCTTGTAATGACTGTTGATATTGGCCTTGCTCCGTTTGAATTTGCAAGCCACTGCGCTCTGCAACATCAAAACCGGGCCATATTGGGGCAATCTCTTCTACAAAAATACGGTCGCAGTAATTTCCAAATGTATCAAAAAAAAGTTGCTTTTGATCTGCATTAATATAATTTCCAGGGATTTTTATGGTGATTTCACATGTGCCTTTATTCACATACAGCCAGCGAATAGTCGTGATAAAGGCATCAAAATCAATATCAACTTTAGCATGCTGTTGATATTGTTCCCGGTTTATCCCTTCTAAGGAAACATTTAATCGATCTATCCCTGCTGAAACCAGTCGAGTTAACAAATCCTGTGAAAACAAAGCCCCATTAGTTGCTAAATCTATATGTTGCACACGCCCCTTTTCCTTGGCTAGACGAATCATATCTGGCAGCCGTTTATTCAGCAATGGCTCACCAATTTTATTCATCCGCATGACTTTAAGATCATCAGAAAACTCGGATAAGTCATTTACCAATTTTTCAAATAGGCCAAAATGCATGGTACTTCTACGGTAATCTGAATTTTTTATCAGATCTTTATGACCAGTAGGGCAAAACTGGCAACGAAAATTACAGGCACTGGAAGGATCTACATAAAGTAAAAAAGGGGTTTGTAAAGGAATGACATTTTCCAGATCAACCCGGCTCTCCAGATTTAATTTTGATTTAACGTCTGCTTTCATCCATTTTCTCCGATTAATAACTCTGTATATCGCTCTTTTGGAATCGCATAAACGACTGCACCCGTTCCACACCAACTATGCATACGCATTAAAATACGATAATTCTGTAAATTTTTCATCATCCACTCTGGCAATAACCAGAGTCCATTACGGTTATGGTAACTAGTAGCCACGATTATAGGTCTATATGCCTCCAGTATTTGCCGACTGCCTTTTAATGCATTGAGTTCTGCACCTTCTAAGTGAAGTTTTATAAAACTGGCATTGATTGCTAATGCATCCAATGTAATTACATCAATCTGTTCTATTGCATATTTACATAATTGGGAAGCATAGTCTAAACCATTAAAAAAAGGCTGTTGTCCTTGCTTATCAGCCACTGCACAATGATAAAATTCAAATTTTAAAGGCGCTTGTTTTTGCAACGTCGTTTTAGCCTGTTGTAAATTACCGGCATCAGGCTCAATCAATGCTATCCTCTGATAGTTATCTTCAACGTGTGTTAAAAAACGCTCGACTACTTCACCATGATGAGCACCGACATCGACAAATATCTCCTGTTGATTCAGTATGCTACTCAACTCGGGAATAAAATACCTATTGTTCTGGATAACTGCGGCCATTTCAAATACCCAGTCCTGACGTAAATAGCGATAGGCCAAAAATTGCAAATGATGAGCTCTAGAAATATCATCATCCCAATTCGCCAGAACAGCTGTAATTGATTTTTGATCGCTTTCAGTAAAATCACCACTAAACCAGCCATTACTCAAAGGATGTTTATCTTTATAGGCTTCAGCAACATCATAAAACATCACCACATCATGCCAGCCAGCCTCTTTCATACTTTGGCATATTTGAGTGAACGGTATAGTCGCAATACACACGACTAAGAGTAATTGTTGTTTTTGTTTGTCACTTACCTCAGCAGGGGTAAGCAAACATGTGTTTTGCCAAAAATCATCACACCGATAATTGACTGAATTAACATCAACAACCGCTTGTGTTTCAATCTCTAAATGTGCGAAATAGGCTTTTGCCATTCGTCCTAGATTACCTGCACCATATAGCATAAAGGGCTTATCCACTTTACGAGGACAATCGACCGCAGGCTGCTGCAACATTTCATTAAACACATTTATGGCCAGCTGACTATTCGGATTTTGTTGGAATGTCTTCACTGTATTGATGCCAAATTTTCAGCCCAATGGGATAACTTATTATCTTCAGGAAAATAACGCTGAAAATGCATTACTGTCCCTTTATTAGGGTCAAATAAACCATAATCGAAGGTATCTTCAGCCAATATAATTTGCCCATCTTCAGCAAAAATAGATTTATCTTGTTGACAAGTTAAAAACCAGTCAGCAGGCTGTTCACCCAACATTTCATAAAAACTGATTTCTGTTTTTTCAGCACACATCAAATCGCAATAATACTGCTCAAATGAATCCTTTAATCGCTGTGGTGTATATTTAGTACGCACACAATCGGCTGCAACATGTGCCATTTCTACACGCCTCGCTGGATGTTCTGATAAGTACACCATTGCCGCTATAAATTCTTCACTGGAGTTAACAATAAAACCTGTCTCCTGATCCACCACAATGCATTGCTCTGCTGGGTTATTCATCACTATAGGCACAATACCCATTGCCATCGCCTCTATCAACGCATTTTCTGTAGTACCGTAATGTTTTGGATTTAATAAATAAGCAAAAACATTCACCGTGTTTAATGCCTTCACTACCTCTGAGGTATATCCATAAAAATGCAGTAATTCTGGTTTACCGTATTGTTTGCATTGCGTTTGTAATCGCTGATGATTTGTCATATCACCTATTAGGGTAACTCTAAAATCATTGAGAGGAACTTTAGCCAAATACTCAACATACTGCGGATGCAGTTTGGCAAAATTCAAACTCCCCATATAGCCGACTGATAAACTTTGTTCTATTAAAATTGAATGCGATGAAGGCTTTGGCAAATGCTCAAAACCGCCGCAACTTGAAATAACACCCAGTTTATGGCTTATTTCTGTATATTGATTAAGTACAGACTCTGCCTGATATGAACACGATGAAGTAAAAACAAAGCGATGGGCTAAAAGTAAAAGCTGTTCAGGAATGATAGGGGTATTTAACCCAGAAACATGACACCAGACAATCAAGCGCTGAGGGATTTCAGGCAAATGCGCTAAACAATTAAAAAGCGCAGGATGATTCCACCATTCTAATTGCACAATATCTGCCTGTTTGACCTCATGTTCTAGCTATTGTTGATCAGGCGATATAATGACCTCATACCCTGCTTGTTTAATTAAATCAGCAAACTGTTTTTTTTCGGGTATTTCTAAACAAATAAAACAATGTTCAATCTCCTTACTAGCACTCTTTGCTATCCCTAATAAAGCACACCCGACTCCCCCACCTAAATGTGCCGTTAAATGAACAATCTTCATCCGCTTAATCAGACCATTAATACATGTGCATTCATTTTTTCTAATAATTGCGGCCGATACGCATCAATATTATCTGGAAGACAATGACTTAATTGACCACAGTTATTGCACACAGGATTTTCATGTCTCTCTCCTCTTAGATGCTGTAATCTCAATTCATTAAATGTTGGCGAATTCCAGATATCTACTAAGTGATTTGTTCGAGTATCGCCCACAATCAAGCGACGTTCCCAATCCAGAAAACAAGAACTAACCAGGCCATCTGCATTCACTGACATGCCATAAAAAATGTAAGGACAGACTTCTGTGTCAGTAATCGGCTGATTATAAATCCCTTCAGTAATGGAAAAACCCGTCAGCCCTTCAACATCAAATTGTGGCCAACAAGGCGCGAAATTTTCTAGAGAAATTCGGTCGCAGTAATCACCAAAGGTATCAAAAAACAGTTGTTGCTGTTCTTGACTGATTAATTCTTTAGGAATTTTCATCACAATTTCGCACTGTCCTTTATTTTCATAAAGCCATTTTACGTTCTCTACAAAGCCATCAAAATCAAAATCAAATTTAGTGAATTTAAGATATTGTTCCTTATTCATACCATCTACTGAAATATTGATTTTATCCAAACCTGCTTCAATAATGGGAGCCATGCGTTCTGGTGTCATTAATGAGCCATTAGTGGTGGTATCAATATACTCAACTTTATCACTTTGCTTGGCATAGGCAATCATATTAGCCAACTCTTTATTCAACAGTGGTTCACCATCTTTATACATGCGTAACACTTTAATCGGTTTATCAAACCCCTCCAGATCATCAATAATTTTTTTGAATATATCCAGTTTCATACGCCCCACAAATCGTCCTGTCTCTTTAATTAAACCCCGATGCCCTGTAGGACAAAATGTACATTCAAAATTACAGGCACTGGCAGGGTCGACAAATAAAATCATCGGTGTAGACAACGGAATCACTTGTTCTAATGCTGTGCGATCTTCAAGGTTAATTCTTGGTTTAATTTCAGCTTTCATTGTATTCTCCATTTTTTGAAACCACTTCTAAACAGCGTTTCAATGTATTCTGATCCCCCCAAAAAGCCATCGGCTCATTATCAGCATAGGGGTAATAACCTAAATTCAATGCCATATTTGCCTCTTGCGCTAACAGATAATTTTCCACTAAGGTTTTAACTGATATCGGCTGACCACTACAAATATTTATTATTCCGTCAAAATGGCGACACTCTATTAACCGAAGCAAATACTCTGCCACAATTTCTACTGGTAAATAATCTCTTAACTGTTCTCCCCCTGACATGTTAAAAACAGATGTATTTGATTGAATAGACGCATTGACTTGAGCCATTAAACTGGCTGGATTTTGGCCTTCTCCATACATATAAAACAGTCTGGCCCATTGCAACACGAAAGGATTGTGTTTTTGCAAGGTCTGCAAAAATTTTCTCAAGCTATCTTTCGCCAGTGCATAAGGGTTATTAGGCAAGGTAGGCAGATTTTCAGCGAGCATACCGGATTGCATACCATATTCGAAACAAGTTCCTGTTACTAATAGATGCTTAATATTAGCTTCAACCATTGTTTTTAAAAATTGATAATCAGCAGGCAAGTTCTGTTCAAAATGGAATAGTGCTTGATAGTTTGGTAAACCAGACCAGGCCAAATGAATTAATGCATCTTGCTGTTCAATTTGATTAACCCAATGCTGTTCAATCTTATGCAGATCGGCAACTATGATTCGACTTTTTTGAGACCAGGTAAACGGTTTGACACGATCAATATCCCTGACAATAACAGTGACACAATGACCCGAATTTAATAATAAAGGTGTCAAGTGTCTACCAATAAAGCCAGTTGCTCCAGTCAATAGAATATTCATTCAAATACGGTTAACTGAGGAATAGCAACCACAAACCGACCACCCCAATCATAAATACAGGACTGTTGGCGCATCACCTCATTCACTATATTCCACGGTAATACCAGCACATAATCGGGCTTTGTTATTTTCAACTGCTCAGGTGAATAAATAGGAATATGAGACCCCGGTAAATATTGTAACTGTTTTGAAGATGCCGCATCTACTACATATAATAACAAATCGGGTTTAACCCCAGCATAATTCAGCAAGGTATTTCCTTTTGCTGCCGCGCCATAAGCTACTACCGTTTTCCCTGCCTTTTTTTGTTTAAGCAAAAAATACAGCAAAACATTTTTAATTTCATCAGCTTGTTGTTGAAACGCTCTATATCGAATAAGTTGACACAGACCAAATTGCTTTTCTTCGGCAATGAGCTGTGTCACCCGCGTAGAAGTCTGATATGAATTATCATTGTGACCCGCATATACCCTTAAGCTACCCCCATGGGTAGGTAATAATTCGACATCAAAAACACGCAAACCTGCTTGTGACATAATCTGGCAAACAGTAATTAATGATAAGTAAGAAAAGTGCTCATGGTAAACAGTATCAAATTGCACTTTATCTATCAGCTGTTGTAGATGCGGAAATTCCAGAGTAATCACGCCATGTTGATTCAGCAAGATTTTCATTCCCAAGGCAAAGTCATTAATATCGGGAACATGCGCAAACACATTATTGCCAATAATCAAATTAGCCTGACGACCTTGAAACACCCACTGCTTGGCAAAATCACTGTTAAAAAAACGTCGTTTGATTGGAATTCCGCTTTTTTCTGCAACATCTGCAGTGCTTTTAGTCGGCTCTATCCCTAAGCAAGGAATCTGTTTTTCAACAAATTTTTTCAACAAATAACCATCATTTGCTGCAATTTCCACCACAAAACTATCTTTATCTAAGTTTAAACGCTGCTCAATCATTTCTACATAGTTAGCAGCATGATTAAGCCAGCCTTGAGAGGTTGATGAAAAATAAGCGTACTCATCGGTAAACAGTTCTGCTAGATCAGCCACATCTTGCGTCTGCACTAACCAACAGTTAGCACAAACAAATAATTTCAATGGAAAATATTTCTCATGTGTACTTAGGTCATTCAACGATAAATAAGCATTAGATGGAGGTGCAAAGCCTAAATCAAGAAAGACATGTTCTAAAGACTGCTGACAATGCCGACAATTCATAAACCTACCCCTGAAAAATTTGCATCAATCTGTGAAAGATTTTTATCTCGCTCTGAGAGACCTATTACGGGTAACGGCCAATCAACGGCGAGCATTCTATCTTGAACATGCACACCCAGTTCTGCATTGGGAGTATAAAATGCCGTATGTAAATAAAGTAATTCACAATTATCCTCTAGCGCCTGAAAACCATGCGCACAGCCTTCTGGAATCACTATCATCTTAGCATTATCTTCAGATATTTCTTGCCCATACCATTGCATAAAAGTCGGCGAGTAAGTACGTAAATCGACTACTACATCCCAGATCCTCCCTTCAATGCATCGAATAAGTTTCATTTCTGCATGGGGTGGCTGTTGATAATGAAAGCCACGAACAGTCCCTTTATTCCTAGTACCACTATGATTAATCTGCAATATTTTCCTATGTTCCAGTACACTGGCTAAAGCTTCCTGACAAAACATACGAGCAAAAAAACCCCTAGTATCTCGTCTATAGAGAGTATCAACAATATACATTCCGTTAATCTTTGTTGACTTAATGTTCATATCTTATTAAATAATATTTCTATGTGATTTCAGAACTTATTAAAGTTTTTAATTTGTTCACAACTAAACTTTGCCATATCTTCTCCTTGTCTGTCAGCCTGATACCATTCAACTGTCTTTCCTATTGCCTTCATCAATGGCCATTGCTGATGCCACTTAAGCCGTAAATTTGCTTTAGTACTATCTAGCATTAATAAATTTGCTTCGTGCTCCCTGCCATT
>CAZDMC010000023.1:0-12850 GCA_964506335.1 uncultured Methylomarinum sp.
CCATAAAATAGTTGCATAGCCTGCTATGTGCCTATTTTATTGATACTCCTGTGAAGCCAAAGTTCCGGAAGTTATTAAATATTCAGTCCTAAGTAGATACAAATATCATTCTATTTAGTGCAAATTTTGTAGGTATAAATACATTATCATAAGTAAAATAACAATAAAAGTACTAAATTTTTTTATGTAGCGCAGGTCTATATAAAGGATATATACCACAAGATTGGACAAAAATATTTTTTAAAAAGAAAGCTGACTTATTAAAGAATCTGAGATAATGCATCCCTTTTTGTTGACGATACTAATAATCATGTGGTTTAAAAATCTTGCAATTTACCGTTTTACCGAAGCTTTTACTTTATCCAGCAATGCACTGGAAGAAAAGTTAAACGAGAAACAATTTCAGCCTTGTGGTAAGCACGATGTGTTTAGTCAGGGCTGGACATTTGCAGCAGGTCATTCGTCTGAGCAATTAATACATGCATCCAATGGCTTTATGATGTTGTGTTTAAAGAAAGAAGAAAAAGTCATTCCAGCGGCAGTCATTAATGAAATGTTGCAGGAAAAAATAGCTGAAATTGAACAACAAGAAGCCAGAAAGTTAGCCAGAAAAGAACGCTCAACATTGAAGGACGAATTAATTTTTGAGCTTTTACCCCGTGCCTTTTCATTTTCCAAAAAAACTTATGCTTATATAGATCCTAAAGGCGGCTGGCTAGTAGTTGATGCCGCTACCGCAAAAAAAGCGGAAGATTTATTGAGTTTTTTACGCAAAGGATTAGGTTCTTTGCCATTGGTACCGGTTAATACCATCGACCAGCCAGTAACCATCATGACCCAATGGATTGCAGACAAGCATTCTATTCCTAAAGGGTTTACTATTGAGGATGAATGTGAGTTGCGTAGCAAGGAAGACGAGGGTAGTATTATTCGTTGCAAACGACATAATCTCAGCTTGCCTGAAATTACCAATCATCTGGATAATGGCAAGCAAGTCATTAAAATAGCGGTTAACTGGACAGATCGGCTGTCTTTTATTGTTGATGAAAACCTGGCAATTAAACGATTGAAATTTCTTGATTTAATTCAGGATCAAGTGGCTGATACAGAAGCAGATGACGAAGTCGCGCAATTTGATGTAGACTTTTCCATTATGACCTTGGAATTTGCCAATTTTTTACCTCGTTTACTGGAAATATTTGGTGGCGAAAACAAGGTTTGAATTTTTAATTTAAAAATGGCCTATTTCAATGTTTAAAAAGTCTCTTTTTTATTTGTTTTTATTAATAAGTAATACTGTTTTTGCCACCCGCTTTTCCTATCCTGAAAATGAGGGTGATGTTCTTATAGGCGATAAAGCTACGCTAACCCGAATTTTTTATTCATCCGAAGAAGAAACCTTGCTTGATATTGCAAGAGATTTTAATGTAGGGCAAAATGAAATCCTCCGCACTAATCCTGGTGTAGACAGGTGGATGCCGGGAGACGGTACTAAAATAAGCATTCCACATAGTCGCTTATTACCTGATACAGCACATCAAGGTTTAGTGCTTAATTTACCCGAATTTCGACTTTATTATTATCCAAAACCCGCTAAAGATCAGATTAAGCAAGTGATTACTCATCCTATTAGTGTCGGACGGGTAGGCTGGAATACGCCATTAGGAAAAACCAGCATCATCAGCAAAATCAAAGATCCAGTCTGGAGACCTCCACCGTCGATCAGAAAGGAGTATGCCGATAACGGTGAAATATTACCGGCTATTTTTCCTGCGGGTCCTGATAACCCATTCGGTCTTTTTGCGCTTGGACTTAATATCCCTGGCTATTTTATTCATGGCACCAATAAACCGTATGGCGTTGGAATGCGTGTTAGTCATGGTTGTGTACGGATGTATCCTGAGGATATTAAAGAAATATTTTCTAAGGTAAAAGTGGGTACCCAAGTCACTATTGTTAATCAGGCCATAAAAGTGGGATGGTCTGATAATGAGCTTTATATTGAAGTGTATCCTGAACTGGAAGGCAGAGAGTTAGGTTTTGAGAAAAGGCTGGATACAGCAATGACGCTGATTGAAAAAGTTAATAACGGTAAAATGCCTGTTCTTAACGGTCATGCCTTGAAACAAGCTTTACAGAAAAGCACGGGGATTCCTGTTGTTATTTACAGCAAGAAGCTAATATTGTCCGTTGGAAAGAATTCAAAAAAAACCCGAATACATTAACGTATTCAGGTTTTTTGAAAGTAATGAATTAACTTAACTTAACTTAACTTATTTCATCATTGATTTTTTAAACATGCGATCAAGCTTATTATTGGTGTCTTGAGCATATTGTGCGGCGCGATTAGCAGCGGCTTCTGCTGCCGCTGCTTTTGTTGCAGCAGAAGCTGATGCTGCCTGTGCTGTTGCTGCATCTGTTGAGGCAGTTGAAATTTGTGTTTTTAGCCCATCAAGCTGAGTTTGCAAAAACTCAATGTCAGATTTAGTTGCACAACCTGTTGCTAAACCGGCAACTAGAACAAGTGTCGAAATTTTTACTATTTTCATCATTTTATTTTTCCTTTATAAAGAAATTATTAACACGCCTAACATAGAATACTAGCGCAATTGTGCTTTTTTTACCACAAAACCCCCGTATTATTTTATTTTTACCAACATATTTTTGCTGATCCAGGGCTCTAAGCGATCAATTTGCTGATTAGTTAAGGCAATACAGCCATGTGTCCAGTTCATCATTTTATGAATTGTTTCATTCGCCTTTCCTAAACCATGAATACCAATTCTACCTCCTATACGGGTATGTTGTGGCGGTATTTCATTTTTTTTATGGGCAGTTATGATAGAAGTATAAGCTTGCTTACTTAACAAACCAGCAGATAAAGCCTGATTCGCATTATTTTCTGAGGGGTAATTAAAACCATAAAACCGATAGAAGGGACTTTTTTTGTTAATCCAGGCAATTTTATAGGTTCCGATGGGGGTAATATCGTCTCCTATACGTTGTTTAAATCCCGCACCGCTTCGCCCAATAGCAATATTTTCCATAACAGCAAGTGTCTTATTGCCTTGTTTAACTTCAAGCTGTAGTTTTTCAATATCAATGTATATCCAGATATCCTCACTTGCTCTGAGGTCTTTTAAAAAAAGGAGCTGGGCTGATAGTAAAAAAACTAATAGTGCTATTGGTTTCATAAAAACCTACAATTTATGAATGTTTTGGTGTATTTTACACTGACTAATAATTATAAAAAATGTAATAAGGTTTAAAAAATGCAAATCAATACGCTAACTACCACAGCCTTTACCGACCAAAAACCAGGTACCTCCGGGTTAAGAAAAAAAGTGACTGTTTTTCAACAAAATAACTATCTGGAAAACTTTGTTCAGTCAATTTTTAATTCGCTTGAGGATTTTCAAGGAACATCATTGGTATTAGGAGGGGATGGACGCTATTTTAACCGTGAAGCCATACAAACCATTATAAAAATTGCCGCCGCCAATGGTTTTTCTGAACTTATTATTGGTCAAGGTGGATTATTATCTACTCCTGCTGCATCCCATATCATCAGGAAATACAAAGCGTTTGGAGGCATTATTCTTTCAGCAAGCCACAACCCCGGTGGGCCTGATGAAGATTTTGGCATTAAATATAATGTAAATAATGGGGGGCCGGCACCCGAAAAATTTACCGACGCACTTTTTGAAAATACCAATAGCATTGCTGAATACAAAATTGCAGAAATTGCTGATCTTGATTTGGATAGCATAGGGCAGCAGCAAATTGATGATCTGATTGTCACTATTATTGACCCTGTATCAGATTATGCAGAGCTGATGGCTTCAATTTTTGATTTTGATTTGTTGAAGAATAGCATAAACTCTGAATATATCACTTTATGTTTTGATGCCATGCACGCAATAACAGGGCCTTATGCAACGCGTATTCTTGAAGATATATTAGGCGCACCCAAAGGTACGGTTAT
Organism: uncultured Methylomarinum sp.; assembly: GCA_964506335.1. Taxonomy (GTDB): domain Bacteria; phylum Pseudomonadota; class Gammaproteobacteria; order Methylococcales; family Methylomonadaceae; genus QPIN01. The sequence goes on from CAZDMC010000023.1 coordinate 3,986, forward strand.
TAATGGTATTCCATTAGAAGACTTTGGTGGAGGTCATCCCGACCCTAATATGGCTCATGCCAAAGAACTGACTGAGCGCATGTTTGCCGACAATAGTCCTACCTTTGGCGCGGCATCAGATGGGGATGGTGACCGTAATATGATTATGGGCGATAATATATTTGTAACGCCGAGCGATAGTTTGGCCATAATGGCCGCTAATGCCCGTTTAATTCCTGCGTATTCCAAAGGTATTTCCGGTGTGGCTCGGTCTATGCCCACCAGTCAAGCCGTTGACCGCGTCGCTAAAAAAATGGGTTTACCTTGCTTTGAAACACCCACAGGCTGGAAATATTTTGGAAACCTGCTGGATGATGGGCAAATAACCTTATGTGGTGAAGAAAGTTTCGGTTCAGGCTCTGATCATGTCAGAGAAAAAGACGGTTTATGGGCGGTATTATTCTGGTTGAATCTGATTGCCAAAAAACGCCAGACGGTTGAACAAATTGTTCAGCAACATTGGCAGACTTTTGGCCGTGATATTTATTGTCGCCATGACTATGAAGCGGTAGATATTGATATTGCAAACAGTATTATTGATCATTTGCGTAGTCAACTTCCGGGTCTGGCAGGCCAATCCTTTGGTAAATATACCGTTAAATATGCCGATGAATTCAGTTATACTGACCCCATCGACAATACTGTCAGTAATAATCAGGGTATCCGCATTGGCTTTGAAGATGGTTCTCGTATTATCTACCGCTTGTCTGGAACAGGTACTGTCGGTGCAACATTAAGAATCTATCTGGAAAAATTTGAAGCAGATACCCGCAAACATAATCAGGATGCACAGCATAGCTTGTCTTTTTTAATTAATCTTGCCGAGCAGTTTTGTGAAATTAAAAAACGAACAGGCAGAACAGAACCCACTGTGATTACTTGAAACGCACGCAAAATAACGGCTGTTTTAGGAGGGAGAAATTATCACCACAGCTTCGATTAAAGAGGAATTAAATATACCATAAAATTTATGGTTAGGAACGCGCACGGAATAAGTTGGGCAATTTGTTCAGGTTATTCCGTGTGCGTTCCTTGCTACATGCTGAAGGAAGCATATTTTAAAATGGGATAAATCCGTGTGCTGTGTATAATTAAACGTGTTGACGATAGGTCAATTTGGAGAAAAACATGAAATTCATTAAATTATTGGCTCTTTTAATTCTGGTATCTTTTTGCAATCAACTTTGGGCTTATGGTAGTGGTAGTAGCCAAAAATCTTGCAAAAAACCCAAGTTCACTCAGTTTGCACCTGAGCACTTAAGCACAGTAAGTCCGGGGGCTGAGTTCTCATTTCAGGCCTCTGCTTTAACAAATCCTAAAAGCCTGGTTGTAGCTGTAAAAAAACAGCGAGTCGAGGTAGTTATTACTGAAAAAAACAAGGGCTACACGGTAACCGGAAATCTACCGGTTTCCTTGCAAAATAGTTATGCCAGAGTAGATATTAAAGCATCAGGAACGAATAACTGCAAAGCAAGTGATGGCTGGTTGTTGAAAATTTCAGAATAGCTCATATAGGGTTTCTATTACAGAATCAACCGATAAAAAGTCGTAGCCTTATCGGCACCAAGTATAATAAAAGCACTGTGAACAGATTAGGCTGTTTGCATAAAAATGTGGAGTCTAGGAAATGAATCTTGAGAAAGTTATTTTTGGTTTTTTTATTGTATTGGCATTAACATTGAATTTTGGTTTTTTTTTAGGGGATATAGATAACCCGGCGCATCACAATGTATTGGAATTATTTGCCGTTATTGTGGTGAATCTGATTGCTACAGCATTAAAATTAGGTGATCGCTCTCAAATCGGAGCGGTGTTATTAGCTACCAGTCTGGTTGCAGACCTGGAGCTAATAGCCGCTGCCATAATCTGGACTATTGCAGTACATATCACAGAAACAGGTCTGACTCCGGGTGTAATGTCCAGTATTGTTTCTTTATCAGGTGGGGCTTTATTGGCTAATATCATTTCTGCTGTCATTTTAGTATCAGAAACACTAATCAACCGTTTGTAAAGTTAAACTCCCTTTAAGTAGAGACATTTTATGGCAGCACCCGTTGATTTAAGCCGCGTTACTTTTATAGTAATGCGCGAAATGCGCGGCCCGCTGATTGCCCTGGTTTTTGTCTATTCATTGTCAATTTTAGGGATGATTCTTATACCTGGTATAGAGATCAACGGTGAAACGCAATACATGAGTATTTTTCATGCGTTTTACTTTATGACCTATACCGCAACCACCACAGGTTTTGGCGAAATCCCCGTGGAATTTAACAATGCTCAGCGTTTTTGGGCGATTCTTTGCCTGTATCTCAGTGTGATTACCTGGTTATATGCCATCAGTTCTATCGTAATTTTGCTTCAAAACCCTTTTTTACTCTCCGCTTTTTCTGAATGGCAGTTTTCAATAAGTGTGCAAAGAATAGCAGAGCCTTTTGTGATTCTTTGTGGTTTTGGTGATACCGGTAGCGTGCTAACGCGAGGTTTAAGTGATTATGGCCTGCACGCTGTTATTCTTGATACTAGCCAGCGCAGGATCAAAGCCGCCAAATTACGCGATTATTCTATTTCCATGCCTGCTTTTTGTGGCGATGCCAGTGTTCCCAAGCTGTTATTGGAAGCTGGTTTATGCCGTTCAAATTGTAGAGCCGTGATTGCCATTACTAGTGATGAAGAAGTGAATTTAAAAATCTCTGCTTTAGCACGCATTTTAAATTCTGATGTAGCCATTATTAGCATGTCTAAAGTCGAAGTATTTGAAGAAACATTATCAACTTTAGGCGGCGAGGTGCATGTGGTTGACCCCTTTAAAACCTTTGCAAAAGTTTTGGCTTTAACCATGCGTAACCCCGGGTTTTATTCATTTAATAACTGGTTGGTCAGAGATAAATATGCCACCTTAGAAAGTTATATTACCCCCCCACTGGGTGGCTGGGTGATATGTGGCTATGGCCGAATGGGACATGAAGTGAACAGGGTTTTATGCAAGTATGGTATTAAAACTGCTGTTATTGATCCTAAGGAGTCGAAAGTTCAAGACTGCATTGAGCGATATATTGTTGGCAGAGGAACCCTTAAAACCTTAACCGAAGCTGGCACTGAACAAGCGGTAGGCTTGATAACAGGAACCAATAATGATGGGCATAATTTAGGTATCTTGCTCAATGCAGGCCGTTTGAATCACAATTTATTTACCATTGTTCGTCAAAACGAACATGAAAATGAAATTGCTTTTCGGGCAAGCAATGTTGACATGATTATGCAACCTACTCTGGTGGCAGCAAGAAAAATATTATTTATTTTGATTGCGCCTTTATTAAAAACTTTTTTTAGTTATTTGCTTGAAAATAAGCCCGGACGAGAGCAGGAAATGGAGGATGTTATTCGTAAGTTGTCTGATATGGTTGGGAATAAAACACCTCATTTGGTCACTGTGGATTTTACCTGGGAAAAAAGCAAGGCAGTGATGCCGTTATTGGAAAATGGCGAGAAAGTCTTGTTAGGCGATTTAGTCAAAGATCCAAGAGCACGAGATAAAAAACTTGATTTGCTAATATTTGTGATAAAAACAGGCGATGAGAAGACTGTATTACCGCCAGATGAGTATCAAATTAAAGAAAATGACCAGCTTTTATTTTGCGGTACGGCACTAGCGCACCGCTTGTTTAATGCAACAATCAACAGTGAGTATAAATTGCATTATATTCAAAAGGGTGAGTATATTCCTAGAAGTTATTTTATGAAATGGATAATAAGGAAAGGGTTTATAAAGGCTTAGGAGATTGTCTGAGAACCTGTTCAAGATCGTTACGAGCCACTGCCCGTTGTGTGCGGACGGGAGCGGAGAAACCGGAGTTTACACGAAGTAAATGAGGATTTCGAGCACCGCCCAAGCGCGACTGGCAGTGGCGCAGTAGATCTTGAACAGGTTCTGAGAGCATTGCGGAACGGGGCTTGTAACCCATGCCTAATATTCAAACCCCAGGAGGCTGTCCGAGAATAGAAATCGGAGTAGGTTTCTCTATTCTCGGACAGTCTCCTGGCTCGTTGCTAAACCAGCCATCTGTTTTTTTAATTCCTTAGGCATAGAAAAAACCACTTTTTCTTCAATGCCCTGTACTTCAATAGCGGCTTCACCACCCCATTGCTTGAGCTGTTCAATAACGACTTGTACCAGTACTTCAGGAGCAGATGCACCGGCTGTAACACCAACAACATCGACATTATCAAACCACGATTGTTGCATATCTGCCGCAGTATCAATTAAAAATGCCGTTTTTCCTAATTGCACGGCAATTTCGCGTAAACGGTTTGAATTTGAGCTGTTGGGCGATCCGACAACCAGAATAACATCTGCCGTTTCCGCGAGGTCATGCACGGCATCTTGACGGTTTTGGGTGGCATAACAGATGTCATCCTTTTTTTGTTCCTGAATATCAGGAAAATACTGATGTAATGCATCAACCATGATTTTAGTATCAGTCATTGATAGTGTAGTTTGTGTGACATAAGCTAAATCTTTTGGATTATTTACTTTCAGGTTTTTAACATCTTCGGGCGTTTCAACCAGATACATTCCCCCTGTTTCAGCCAGTTTTTGGTATTGTCCCATCGTACCTTCCACTTCAGGATGTCCGGCATGACCAATAAGCATCACTTCACGCCCTGCCTTGGCATGTTTGGCGACTTGCATATGAACCTTGGTTACTAAAGGACAGGTCGCATCAAAGACCGTTAAGTTACGTATTTTAGATTCTTCCTGTACTTGTTTAGAAACACCATGGGCGCTAAAAATCAAATAGGAACCTTCGGGCACTTCGCTGACATCTTCTATAAAAATGGCACCTTTGCTTCTGAGTCCTTCAACCACAGTCCGGTTGTGCACAACTTCATGGCGCACATAAATAGGGGCACCAAAGGATGCTATAGCCTGATCTACGATTTCTATGGCGCGGTCAACGCCAGCACAGAACCCACGAGGGTTAGCCAGTTTAATTTGCATATCTTGACTTCTTTACTTTGTTAATAATTGAGTATTCTAACTGATGTTTGTGTTTTAATTGATATTTATTCTAAACCAATGATAAACATCTTTATGATATGACCTTAAAACAGGAATATGGTGTCTGGTTATGTCAGCGTCGACTACACCTGGGACGCTTTGTCTGGCCGAAGACGGGAGGAACACATTTTTCGATCAGTGAAAGGCAATGGCAGTGGTTAATTTCAGGGGTGGATTGGCAAGTATAATGGCGTCTTATAAAAAAGGTAAGTTATTCGCTAAAAACTCTGTATTTAAAGAGCTTTCAGAGGGTTTTTAAGGTATGATAGCAGGCATGAACCTGTTGCTGAACTTGATCAATTGAATCTCGATCCTGCTATAAAAACGCAGATAGCTGGCATGATTCAGTCACTGCTTGAGCAAGTGGCGCAGGATGCGAAGCCACTAATTTGGTGACTTTAAACATGTATTGTTAGAATTAACTTTAATAGTTGCCAGGAATAAATAAACGACATATCAGAACAACTGAAACGGGAATATTTAGTAATTACCAGGATCTTAAAGTATAGTTTCAAGCTTTCTGAATATAAGCGTGTTTATTAAATAGAATGCTGCTTTATTTTATTAGTCGTACTTTGGAAAAGCATGTATGGAATAATTTTACGTTCTATTTTACTATATTATACTACATTTGTTAAATTACTAACGACTTCACGATCAATAAGAATTAACTTGTCTAAAGTGAAGCCTTAGTATAAATCGGGAAACCATCATGAACATTTACCTCAAAAACATAACAAGAATTATTTTTCTTTGTTCAAGCAGTTTTTTATTTTTATCTAGCACCGCTATAAATGCAGCTGAATGTGGCATACTGAAACTTCAAAGCAATAGAAGTTCAGGAGTCACTGTACAAAAGAATGATTGCTCAGAACTACCTGCTGTTTCATCAAACTCAATTTTTGAGCTATCCCCAAAAGGGAGACTTTGGTTGAAATCCAATGAAGTAAAAGCCAATAACGCTGATTTTCAGTTAATTTGCCAAAACAAGACAGCAGATTCTATACAAATTGAATTTTCAGCATCACAAAGCCCCTGGTTAAACCATTCCAAGTTAAACAATTGTTCGGGATGGACTAATAACAAGTTGACCTGCGATGGTAACAAAGGTGAAAAAAGAGGGCTTTATTGTGTTTTATCACTAGCCAAGGTAGCTAAAAAATCTACTCAAGTTGAAAGAACTACATCAGTCAAAATGCGTGGTTTAAATTCTTTTATTGAAACAAAAGACATAGACAAACATACCAGCCAACAAATACTTGCAGAAATAAATCCGGAACTCAAATTATGTAAAGAGCTCAATCAATACACAATGGACGCAAAAATTAGCTGGAATGTTGAACAAAACTCAGGCAAACAAAATATTAATATCATCTCTACTTCCGGCCTTAACACTGCGTCTTTGTCAGAGTGCGTAAAAACAGTCATCAGCACATTTTCTTATCCTCAACTTTCTAAAAAAATCTCTTTTAATAGTACCTTTTAGACCATTATTTAACCATGCTCAACCTGGCCGCAGTCAATAAAAGTGTACTGCTTTTATGCGGCTGTAGCGCGTTTTTAACCGGGGTCATTATTGACACCCTTTTTGGCAATAAACTGGACTACTGGATTCATGATTCAGCCTTGGTTTTTCAACACAGAACAGCATGGAAACATTCTGCCATTGTTGTTCTTGATGATGATGTACCCTACAGCGTAGGCAGAAAGCAAGCCCTCCCCTTATTTGCTAAAGCAACCGAACAGCTCATTTTAGCCGGAGCAAAAGGCGTATTTCTTGATGCCAGAATATCAAAAGCCCAAGAAGGAAAAATGCCTTACGCTCAGTGCATTGAAACTGATGGTTCTGTGAGCTGGTCTATGCCAGAATGTTCCACCAGCAATAATAATCAATGCCTGGTTAATAATAGCGAACTTGGAAATGCGCCACTAAAAATGGATGCAGCGGCAATACCCTATTTTCGTATTGCACCCTATCTGGATGATAAAGGTGAACCTGAGTTTTTACTGTTTGACTGGGAAGCTGCTGAAGCAATTCCTCCAGAAGGGCTAGTTGTAAGTGACCGCCTGGTTACCAAGGATACACCGATAGCAAGGTGGATAGATTTAAGCGAAGATCATGCGGTTCATCAGTTAGTGAAATTTAGCCAATCAGACAAATCAATGAGTCTCTACCAAAGCAAGATTACGGACGAACTATGCGATTTTGAACGCCACTGTCGTAGAATACGTTTAAGCCAGCCCATTTATGAAATAAGAACAGAAGGCGAAAGACTAATTATACCCGTTAGCCTGCTTGCCTCTTGCGATCCTGCCATTGCGCTACAAAATGCATCTCTGCTAAAAGACAAGGTTATTGTCATCCAGACAGCTGCGCCCAATGAGTCAACTGATTTAGTGGTTACTGCCATGACCACAGCTCTATTTGGCCCATCACTAATGACACCCGGCACACAATTTCTAATTGACGCCATTGAAACAATAATTAACCAGGATAGCCCTCAGCCTCCGCCTTATTGGGCAAAACTTACATTGTTCATAAGTATTGCCATTGTCAGTATTATTGCGGGTATATTTCTAGGTCAGGCTCTTTTGTTACTGCTGGGTACTGCCCTCTTTATCATCTTGTGTTCATTATGTTTTTTTAATCCAATTATGCAACTTTGGCCGATATTTTCTACCATGTCGATATATTTAATGGGTGCAGGCCAGCTCGTTGCCGTTCACTTATTTGTCGGATTCAAAGAGAGAAAACTGACTAAGCAATATATTCCTGAACAGATACACGATATGTTAATGGCATTAAAAATCAATGAGTCCTTCAAAAGTCGTCGCTGCCATGCTGTTGTATTAATGAGTGATCTAGCAGGATACACCACAGTAACCGGTTTATTAAAAGAACCGGGGTTAATACTGGAACTAATGAATGATTACCTTGAAGAAACCTCAGTGGTATTACATAAAAAATATGCTGGTATTTTAGAAGCTTATGTTGGAGACCTGGTCTGTTATTATTGGGCAAACTTAGATAAAGAAGATCAGGAAGACCCAAAAGATCATCTGGAAATGTACAAAAAAGCACTCAATGGTGCGATTGAATTACGAGAATTGCAAAAACAGTTTTTTTTAACACTGCAACAAAGATATAAAAATAAAATCGATTCTACAACATTAAAAAAAATAGATGACATTATTGATGCTGGCATTGGTATTACTGTTGGCAATGTAATTATAGGGAATTTAGGCCCTGAAAAAGCCACCCAAAAACTGGGCATTTTAGGTGACCCATTAAATCTTGCGGCACGTATTGAAGGTTTAACCCGTTTATTCAATACTGATATTATTATTGCAGGTGATTTTTTGAATGCCATAGAGTTATCAGGATTAAAAACCAGACGCTTAGGCCGTATGGAAGTAAAAGGCAGAGTCTTACCTGAAACACTTTATGCATTAGGATGCCCAGACGACGAAAGATTCTCTACAAACAATATCGCCAAATGGAGACAATGGCTAGAGCAGGTAGAGTCTGGATTAGATAGCTCCCATCTTGTTTGCCCCGAGTGCTATAAAAAAGATGAACAGACTATTAGAGACTGGTTAAGCAGAGATTTGTTAAGTAATGATGGGGTGTGGCACCTGGATAAGAAATAAACGTAACTACTCAGCGCAATCTGAGCAATTACAGTTTGCGCTGAGTAGTTACAAATAAACCATCCTTTTTTCTACTCGCTCAATTTGAATTTTTATCGCCTAAAATTATCAATAAT
>CAZDMC010000024.1:0-12348 GCA_964506335.1 uncultured Methylomarinum sp.
GTTTGCAGGTTCAACTTTTCTATAAATTTTGGCTATCTGACCCTTTGGGTCAATAATAAAGCTATGTCTTTTACAAAATTTGACCAACCCCAGTTTAAATAAGCTTCCATATTGCAGGCTCACCTTCCCTTGCTGATCAGAGAGTAGGGGGAAGGGAAGCTGGTATTTTTCAATAAAACGCGTATGACTTTCAGGCTTATCGGTATTGATGCCTAATATTTGCACATTCATGGCTAAAATTTCTGCATAATGTTCTTTAAACTGGCAGACTTCCACAGTACATCCGGGCGTATCATCTTTCGGATAAAAAAATAAAACCAACCATTGTGTCCGGTAATCCAGTAAAGCATGTTTTTTTTGGCGACTATCAGGCAGTGAGAAATCAGGAGCCATGTCGCCAGTTTTAATAGTTTGCATATTGATTTTTAAGGTTACTGAGTAAAAACAAAGAAGCTACAGTAAGGAGCGAGGACATTATTAAATCCTCGCTCCTTACTGTAGCCTACATCCCATTCGAGATATTATATAAGCAATGCTCAGTCTTTTTAAACAAGAAAAACCAGCATTAAATACTTCCCCTTTAGTCAAAGGTCTGTTATTAAAACATTACCAGCAATTGATGGCTGAAAGTCATATCATGGAAGATCGCCAGCAAATACGAGTGATTAATCGTTTGCAACAGCTTTTGGAAGACATTTTAGAGCAGATCGAATGGAATAAACAGCCTGCAATAGCTCGACTGCTCGCTAAGGCTAGAAAGCCAGTTAAAGGTGTCTATATTTTTGGAGGAGTAGGTACAGGAAAATCCATGGTCATGGATTTTTTTTTTGAAGCATGTCCAATTAAATCAAAACGGCGTGTACATTTTCATGCTTTTATGCAAGAAGTCCATGATTATAATTATCAATGGCGAGCAGAAAATGAGGGTGACCCACTTTTGTCATTAGCAGAAAAAATAAGTCAATCAACTCGGCTTTTATGTTTTGATGAATTTCATGTGACTGATATTGCCGATGCCATGTTGCTAGCTAGACTATTTACCCGTTTATTTGAACAGGGTGTTATTGTGGTCTCGACTTCTAATCAACATCCTGATGATCTGTATAAAGACGGCTTACAAAGAGAACTGTTTTTACCGTTTATAGATGTATTGAAAAAATCTTCCGATATTATAGAGTTATCGGCTAAAAAAGATTATCGCTTACTGCATTTTAAAAGTATGAATAGCACTTTTTACAGTGAGGCATCAGGCGGCAATGAGTTTTTACAACAGCGTTTTGATGAACTAACAAAGGGTGGAAAAATACAGACCCGAGTGCTCAAGTTTAAGGGCAGGGAGTTAGTGTTCGCCACAGTGCATAGCGATATTTTAATGAGCTCTTTTCAGGAGCTTTGCCAACGAGAGCTCGGGCCTATTGATTTTTTAGTCATTGTTAAGGAATTCAGTGCTATTCTGATAGCAGATATCCCCGAATTTTCAGCAGAAATCAATGACCAGGCAAGGCGTTTTGTCACCTTGATTGATGAAATTTATGAGCATAATGTTAAATTAATCTGTACAGCAGCGGTGCCCGCAGAACAGCTTGCTATTAATGATCGTAGTTTTGATTTTAAACGGACGCGCTCACGCTTGATTGAAATGCAATCTGAAAAATATTTTCAGAAAAAACATGTTGTTTAGCCGCGCGTTCCTTGGCAGTACCTCAGCTGGGTAATGGGTATTTACACAGCGTATTTGAAGCCAGGGGTGTAGGTTATTGTTGCAGAATGGATTTTCGTAAAGCCAAGCCAATTCATTTTTTTTCAATAGGCAATTTCGACCTTTTCCAAGCCAGCATGTGTCCCCTTAGATAATGGGTGTTTTTAAATCCCAAACAAGATAATGCCAGTTTTGCTAAACCTGCCCTTGGCCCATGCTCACAATATAACACCATAGTTTTTGTCTTATCAACGTTGGTCAGTTTATCGGTAAAAAATACTGTCCAAAAAGGGATATGAATTGCACCTTGTATGTGGCCGGATTTATACTCAAAACTCGAACGCACATCAATGATTATAGGGGGATGATTTTTTTCTATTTGCAATAACAATTCATTTTGTTGCATGATGCTTTCTCCTGTCAGCTAATTTACATTTATTGCAAAGGCCTGACCAAAGCCAATGACATATTTTCCATTAAGGGGGGTTAAAGCGAGTAAATGAAAATCATTCAAATTGCGTAATAAATCAATCGTTTCTCCAAAATTTTCTTTCATTGCCTGTAATGAGCCATCAAAGTTTGATTCGTTTCGCTGAATCTCCTGCACTGAGCATTCAAACACTACTCGCTCACGGGCAAAAATATTTTGAGCTAATTGTTCTGGCTGAATAAACATTACACTAGCCTGCAAAGTGTCCAGCATATTTTGGGTATGGCTTGCCAATTCACTGACAAAAATATAGAACACGCCCTGCTGATCTCTGACATAGGGTGCATAACTGCATTCAGGCTGACCTTTTGCAGAAACAGTGGATATTAATAAGGTCTGATATTTCTGGATAAGTTGATTGGCATTATCGGACTGTTGTTTTTGTTGGGCAGATTGATTCATACTAAAGTGCCTTTATCTGGGAATGTCTAAAACAATCTACGGTGTGATCATTAACCATCCCTATAGCTTGCATATAGGCATAGCAAATGGTTGGGCCGACAAATTTGAAGCTATTTTGTTTTAAGCTTTTACTCATTTTTTCAGATTCAGCCGTGCTAACCGGTATATCGCTATGTTGTTGCCAATGATTTTGTATGCTTTTGCCCAGACTAAACTGCCAGATATAATCATCAAAAGAGCCATAAACTTGCTGGATTTTTAAGTATGCTCTGGCATTTGTGACAGCCGCATTAACTTTCAGTTTATTTCTGACAATCCCTGGATTATTTAGTAGCTGTTGCACTTTGGCCTGATCATATTGGGCTATTTTACTGACATCAAAATAATCAAATGCTTCACGATAACTTTCTCGCTTATTTAAAATAGTCGACCAGCTTAAACCTGCCTGAGCACCTTCGAGAATCAAAAACTCAAATAATAAGCGGTCATCATGTATTGGAACACCCCATTGCTGATCGTGATATTTTTCTTCAGCTATTGATGATAAAGCCCATTGACATTTTTTCATTAAATTCAAACCCAATCTATGCTATCTTGATTCGTTTATTCGCAATGCATCTTTATCATGGCTACATTACTTTTTTCTTTACGTGGGGTCCCGGAAGATGAAGCCCATGAAATTAAATGTTTATTAACAGAAAAAGAAATCAATTTTTACGAAACATCGGCTGGAAACTGGGGAGTTTCCATGCCAGCACTTTGGCTGATAAACAACGAGGACTTGTACCAGGCTCAACAGCTTCTTGAAGATTATCACCGTTACCGGGCAAGCACTCAAAGAGAAATTTATCTACAACAGAAAAAAGGAGGAAAAAACAAAGGTTTAATTGCTTCTTTTTTAGAAAAACCGATACGCTTCATTGTTTACTTTGGCTTTTCAGTTTTTATTGTTTTTGTCTCTTTTAAAATGATATTTGAATTTGGTTTATAGCATACTACTGTCAAGTATTATAAAAATAGTAAAACCTATCCAACTCACTATTAATAACATCCAAGGCAATTTAGCTTGTTTATAGCTATCATTTGTTTCCATTTGAACATCAGTTTGTTCCCCCGCATCCAGTAATTTCTGAGAGGCTTTGTGTTGTTTTTTATTTAATGCTCTGGATTTTACTTTTTGCTGCTTTTTATATTGATCAATGCCTTTTTGGATGCCCTGGGCAATTAATTTTGTTTGCTCTTTGGTTTGTCCGGGGCGCTGGGTTGCTTTAGCTACTTTTAAGGACTGGTCTTGCGTTTGAGGTGATATTTTTTGATGTTTATTATTTTTAGCCATGTTGTTAAATTTTATACGCTGGCAGCTCAATATTAATCACTTTGCGACCTAATATGACAATTTTACCCTGATAACGCTCTTCGCCTGTCGAAGTAAATTCAAATTGATAAGAGCGCCATCCTACCCACTTGCCCTGGCTATCTCTTTTAAGCCAGAAACCATTTAAAGCCACATATTGATCTAATAATTGGACATCCATTTTTTTGCAATGAACTAGCACAGCAGCATAAGCAAATTCTCTTGCTTTCATTGCATTAGACCAGTAAAAGCCAAGAAATAGAAGCAAAGTAATTAACAGTAAATCAATCATTATTTTACATTCCATAGATAATTCAAGGCAAAAAAACCTGCCATTTCATGCCGCCTAGCGTTTCACTTTTACCGGCAATTAATTGACCACCCAGTAATGCAGTCAATTCATTGACAACAGCCATGCCTATTCCATGCCCTTTAGTATTTTCATCCGCTCTGACACCGCGTTGCAAAACTTCATTTAGCTTTTTTTCTGGAATGCCCGCGCCATCGTCTTCAATTTGTAAAATCAATGAAAATCTTACATCTTTATCAAGTTGAAGTAAATTTATATGTATTTTTTTATTACACCATTTTGAGGCATTGTCCAATAAATTCCCCGCTATTTCATAGATATCACCCTCTTCACCATGCATAAAGCAATGGTCATTGTGAGTAAAGGAAAAATCTATTTTCTTTTCCGAATAAACCTTGTTTAAGGATAAGATTATTTTATCTATAATGTTGGTAATATCAACTTTACCCGTTAATTTTTTCTGGCCTTTTGCCGCCGCTTTTTGTAATTGATATTCAACAATATCATCCATTCTTGAAATTTGTTCTGCGGCTGTTTCCGTATTAACAACGGCTGTTTCGATGCACCCTCTCAAAATGGTGAGCGGAGTCTTTAAACTATGCGCTAAATCTGACAAGGTATTTCGATAGCGTTCCAGGTGTGCTCGTTCACTGCTTATCAAGGTATTCAGGTTACTTGCAAGCCCTTTTAGTTCTACAGGATACTGACCATTTAGCCGGGTTTTATTTCCTGCTTCAATTTCTTCCAGGTCATTAACAATAATTCTTAACGGTTTTAAACTCCAGCGTAACACCAGATATTGAAACAGTACCAAAAGCAGGCCAATAAAAAACAACCAGGTTCTCAAGGTGACTCTAAACCGGTCTACCTGATTGATAACAAAAGATTCATCTTCGGCTACGGTAAAAACATAATAATTTTCTATGCCTTTTTTATTTTCCCAAATAATTGAATAATGAAGCACAAAGCGACTATTGCGGTCTTTTACAAATATCAATTCGCCTGGCTTTAGAGCTAATGAGGGGGACAGTTCTATACCAATAGAAGAAGATGATCGCCAGACCCGGGTATTATCTGTTTGATTTATTGCGGCGTACAAGCCTGAGCTGGGATTGGAAAATCGGGGTTCGCGCAATGAACGTGGCATCTTCATTTCGCCAGAGTCAGTCATTTCTGCAACCGCCAGAAGGGAATATAGATGAACTTGAAGTGTTTCTTTAAGTGCTTGTTCAGTGCTTTCTCTAAATCCTTGCTCTAATACAAATGCTACCAGGGCAAAAAAGGCGGATAAAACAAAGCCTGCGGAAATTAATAAACGAAAACTGAGGGATTGAATTTGCATTTTTACTTAAAAATACAGGCTGGAATGATAATAATTATTTAGGCTCTTCTGAAATTCTATAGCCTCGTCCTCTCAGCGTCTCAATAGGTTTGGTTTTGCCTTGTGGATCTAGCTTTTTACGCAATCGACCAATAAATACTTCAATAACATTGCTATCCCGGTCAAAGTCTTCATTATAAATATGTTCCGTTAAAACCGATTTCGAGACTACCTCTCCTTTACGAAATAACAAATACTCAAGCACCTTGAATTCAAATGCGGTTAACTCTATTTTTTCTTCACCTACATAGACTTCCTGAGATAAAGTGTCCAGTTTTATATTGGCATAAGTTAACACCGGATGCGCCTTACCCTGTGAGCGTCTGAGCAAGGCATTAATCCGCGCTAAAAGTTCTTCATAATGAAAAGGCTTGGCTAAATAATCATCTGCACCGGCTTCTAAGCCTTCTACTTTCTCTTGCCATCGACTTCTGGCGGTTAAAATTAAAATGGGCAGTGTAATCTGTTCTTTTCTTATTCGGTTTATTAATTCTATCCCTGAAAAATCAGGCAGGCCAATGTCAATAATGGCTACGTCAATGGGATATTCTGTGGCCAGATAATAGCCATCATTACCGCTATGTGCAACATCAACAGCAAAGCCTTTAGCAGAGAAAAAAACCTGGATTTGCTGGCACAAGGTCATTTCATCTTCGACAATCATAATGCGCATAGCGAGCCTTTATTTAATAATTTTTCCTGAGTCTACATTAACCTTGATATATTGAACGCGACCATCAGCTGTCAACACTTTAATAATATGAACAGTATTGCCGTTTATTTGTTCGGTTGTTGCATCTAGTACCTTGCTGTTGTTCTCTTTAATTATTTTTTTTGTCGCCTCATCTAGGCTTAAAACAGACAAAATGAACGCATTTCCTGCAAAAACAGCGGGGGTTAAGCAAAGAGATAGCATTAAAACTTTAATAAAAGTTTGCATGATAAGCCCATAAAATAGTCGATTAATAGTTGTAATATAAACAATTCAGCCTGAATCCAGACTGAATTTTCTTAACGCATTGAAAAACTGCTTATAGTACTTCCCAGTGCATGCCCAAATGAGGCACCAAATTTACTGGCCAGTTTATCCAGTAATGCTTCTTGCGGGGTAAAATTGATCTTCTTGTCAACACCTATAATGTCTCTTGCTACGGAATCAACACTGCCAAAACCATCAGCCAGCCCCAGTTTAACACCTTGTGCGCCAGTCCAGACCAGGCCTGAGAACAGCTCTTCCGTTTCTGCTAAACGATCTCCCCGGCCTTGACGAATAGCTGCAATAAATTGTTGATGAACATTATCGACTAATGTTTGCATGTGTTCGGTTTCTTCGCTATTAGTCGATGAAAAAGGATCCATTAATGCTTTATGTTTTCCGGCTATGATGAGTCGTCGGTCAATACCCAGTTTCTCCATGGTATTAACAAACCCAAAACCATTCATAAGAACGCCAATAGAGCCGATCATACTGGATTGACTAACATATATATTATCAGCCGCCGCCGCAATATAGTAGCCACCCGATGCACAAATGTCACTGACCACGGCATGAATAGGTATATCTGGATATTTTTCTTTCAGCCTTCTGATTTCGGCAAAAACATAAGCCGCCTGCACAGGGCTACCTCCAGGAGAATTAACATTCAAGATAACCCCTTTGGTTTTTTCATCTTTTAAAGCATTTCTTAAGCCTTCAATAATATTGTCCGCATTAGCTGCCTTATTTTCGGCAATCACCCCAATGATATCAATAACTGCCGTATGTTCCTTATCATTGCCGCTCATTCCTTTTTCAAATTTTGGATAGAAAGCCATGGCGCCCACAGCGATCAGATAAACAAACATGAGTATTTTAAAAAACACGCCCCAGCGTCTAGCACGACGCTGTTCGGTAACGGCCGCCAGCGCAAGCTTTTCAAGCACTTCTCTTTCCCATCCTGGTGTTTGTTGATTATTATTATTCACATCACTCTCATTAATTTGTTGATTTTCCACTATTTTAAAACCTTCCTAATAATTCAGTTGTTTGTTGTAAATTTAATAACGGCTTATAGCATTGTAATTGCGCAGAAGAATTTGCACCACAGGATACTGCAATGGCTGCAATGCCTGCATTCATCGCCATTTGCATATCATGAACAGAATCACCTACCATTACTGCTCTTTCTTTTTTCACTGCCAGAGTGCTAATAATTTCTTCCAGCATATCAGGTTGTGGTTTAGATGCTGTCTGGTCGGCACATCGAATAATATGAAAAAAATCAGCCAGCCCTGTTTTTTGCATGGCCTTAGTTAAGCTGGCATGACTTTTTCCTGTGGCGACCGCTAATTGATAGCCTGATTGTTTAAATTTTAGTAACATCTGATGGACACCGGCAAACAAATCTTTTTCTGTCATTTGTTTAGAGAAAAACTCTTGACTATAACAAGCAATCAATTGTTCCTGAGTGTTTTGTTCTATGCCTGGAAATAATATGTCCATGGCTTTTTGTATACTTAAACCAATGGTGTCCTTTGCAGCTTGCTGATCAGGTATTTTACAATCATTTTTGCGTGCGGCGGCCTGTAAGCAATGCACAATCCAGTCTATTGAATCAACCAGCGTTCCATCCCAGTCAAAAATAATCAAATCAAATCTATCTTTCAAAATATAAACCCTTATTCACACAAAGCCACTAAGACACAAAGACACAAAGAAAAAGATAATGATTGCTCTTCTTTGTGTCTTAGTGTGAACACCTCTATTAATAAATATTTGTTCGTATAAAGAGCTCATATTATGCCGAATCGCCCCCTATTAAATTTAATTGCTTTTCCAGTTCTGCGGCTAATGGCGCTTTAAAATGCATCATATCGCCAGTGACCGGATGAGCAAATTTTAATTGTTGGGCATGAAGAAACAAACGCTTATAGCCCTGGTTTTTTAGATTTCTATTGACAATTTCATCGCCATAACGACCGTCGCCTACAATAGGGTGGCCTAGCCAGGCGGCATGGACTCTTATTTGGTGCGTCCGCCCTGTTTTGGGGGATGCTTCAACCAGAGTAAGGGCTTGAAATTGCTGTAATCGACGGAAATGGGTTTCAGCAAATTTACCGGTTTTACTCACTTTTACCATGCGTTCACCGCCTTTACCTGTACTTCTTAATAAAGGTTCAGTAACACGCTGTGTTTTTTTGTTCCATTTACCGACTAATAGCGCCAAATAGGTTTTTTTTATGCCATTGCCCCGAAAAAGATCATGCAAGTTTTTTAAAGCTGATCTTTTTTTTGCCACCAGCAAACAGCCTGATGTCTCTTTATCCAGTCGATGTGCTAATTCCAGGAACCGCGCGTCGGGTCTTAATATTCTTAAAGCTTCAATGACACCGGAGCTAATCCCACTTCCTCCATGTACAGCAAAGCCTGCTGGTTTATTCAAAACAATTAAAACATCATCTTCATATAAAATGCTATGTTCGAGACTGTATTTTAACGTGGGCTTTATATCAATTTCATTATTTCGAACAGCCACTCTAACCGGTGGGATTCTTACACTATCACCTATTTCAAGTCGATACTTATTATTAATACGTCCTTTATTAACTCTAACCTCTCCTTTTCGAATAATCCGGTATATTCTTGTTTTTGGTACGCCTTTTAAATAGGTAATCAAAAAATTATCTATCCGCTGACCGCTGTTTTCTTCACTAATTTCAAGCCATTGTACTTTAGGTTTATCACATATAGTGTCCGATTTCATTGATTAATAATAACAGCATAAACAAATTATTGACTTTTTAAATTGATCCTAGCTATAAATATTGGTATATTAGAAAGGTTTAAGCTTAAATAAATCATATAACGAGCTTAACTTAAAGTTAGAGAGCACCAGGGCTGATAAAGGAAAGTCTTGGTGTTTTTCTAAGGACTTTCCCAAACCTATTATAAAAGCTTGTAATGGTTAATAACAATATGGGTGGGGTTCAAAACAAACAGAATTATGGGTTTTATCGCTCGACCCATCATGAGCGATGCTGTTCTCCTATATAGACAAAAATACTTATGGCAGGTGTTAAAATAGAACATTCTGCGATAGCAACAGAACTTATTCGCCTGCTTACCAGGGTAGATTGAAATCTACTACCGACAATTCGACACTAGAATTAACAGAACTTAAAAATAACAAGTTACAAGGCGACAAGAATTTAATATATTATTAAATTTGGTGAATTATTTTTCATTCACCCTTACACCTGTTCAGGAATAAAAAATTCCTTAGTAAATCTAATAGGGAGCAAGAACAAACAAGGATACACAATGAAAAGAATGCTTATCAACGCCACCCAGCCCGAAGAGTTGCGTGTTGCTTTGGTAGATGGTCAAAAGCTTTATGATTTTGACATAGAACTTCCCGCTAACGAACAAAAAAAATCAAATGTCTACAAAGGCATTATCACCCGAGTAGAACCCAGTCTTGAAGCCGCCTTTGTTAACTATGGCGCTGAAAAACACGGATTCCTGCCCTTTAAAGAAATTTCAGCTGAATACAGAACCCGTTCAAATTCAAAAAGTCCATTTAAAGAAGGTCAGGAAGTTGTCGTTCAAATTGAAAAAGAAGAACGCGGCAATAAAGGCGCTGCCTTAACCACCTATATCAGTCTGGCAGGCACTTATCTGGTATTAATGCCAAATAATCCTAAAGCCGGTGGTATTTCCAGACGCATTGAGGGGGATACCCGTAATGATTTGCGCGAGGTCATGGCAGCGCTGGAAATTCCAGAACAGATGGGATTGATTATCCGCACCGCAGGCTGTGGTAAAAATGTCGAAGAATTGCAATGGGATTTAAATTATTTGATGCAACTCTGGGAAGCGATTGATCGTTCCAGCTCAGAACAACAGGCTCCTTTCCTGATCTTTCAAGAAAGTAATGTTATCATCAGAGCACTGCGAGATCATTTAAGAAACGAAATAGATGAAATTTTAATAGATAAAGAATCCTCTTTTAAGCTAGTCCAAAAGTTCCTGGAACAAGTCATGCCGCATTTTTTGCAAAAGGCAAAACTGTATCAGGAGAGTGTGCCTTTATTCAGTCGATATCAAATTGAATCGCAAATCGAAACGGCTTACAACCGGGACGTCTCTCTCCCTTCCGGCGGTTCCATTGTTATTGATTACACAGAAGCTTTAACGTCTATTGATATTAACTCGGCACGCGCCACAAAAGGCAGTGATATTGAAGAAACAGCGCTCAATACTAATTTGGAAGCAGCGGATGAAATAGCCCGGCAACTCCGTTTACGTGATTTAGGTGGTTTGTTTGTGATTGATTTCATTGACATGATGGCCAATAGAAATCAGAAAGCGGTTGAAAATCAATTACGAGATGCCTTGAAAATTGACCGTGCAAGAATTCAGACCGGCCGTATTTCACGTTTCGGTTTGCTGGAAATGTCCAGACAACGATTACGCCCTTCATTAGGTGATGCTACGCAATTAACTTGCCCTCGCTGTAAAGGACAGGGTTCAATTCGGAATGTTGAATCTGTAGCACTTTCTGTGTTACGCATTTTTGAAGAAGATGCCATGAAAAAAGGCACTAGCAAAGTGGTTGCCCACTTACCTATTGAATGTGCTACTTTTCTATTAAATGAAAAACGATCAGCTATTCAAGCACTAGAAACACGCCATAATGTTGATATTGTAGTATTACCTAGCAAACATCTGGAAACACCCGCTTACAATATTGAACGCATAAAATCTTCTGATGAAGAAGAAAGACCCAGCCATTTACAAATTAAAGCAGAAGAGGTTTCTGTTCCTGAATTTGCTCAAAAATCGACCCATGTCAATGCACAGCCAGCCATTAAAGAATTTCTTCCCGATGTTCCTGCACCTGTTCGTAGCAAAAACGCATCAGCTAGTTTAATTCAGCGTTTCTGGCAGAAACTGGTAGGTAGCTCGGATAATAAGAGCTCGGCAACAAAGCCGGGTAAATCGAAGACTACAGCGAAAAGTGGCACAGACTCGAA
Organism: uncultured Methylomarinum sp.; assembly: GCA_964506335.1. Taxonomy (GTDB): domain Bacteria; phylum Pseudomonadota; class Gammaproteobacteria; order Methylococcales; family Methylomonadaceae; genus QPIN01. The sequence continues at coordinate 11,652 of CAZDMC010000024.1, forward strand.
GCCCGGGAACAATCGTAATCGAAATAAAAATAACGAGCGTCCCAGGCGGAATACCAACCAAAACCGCAACACGCGTAGAAGTATTTCTAGCCGAAGTAATACAAAAACTACTACTAGTAGTGAAGAAAATGCCAGTTCTCAAGTAGAAAAGTCTAATACTGATTCTGCTGATTCAGGGCAAAACAAATCAGCTAATCCACAGCCTAGACAAAATGCTAAAAGAGGCTCGAACCGAAGACGTAATCGCAATCCAAATTATAGAAAACCTATGCAAAATACAGCTAAGGATTCGGAAAAAACAGCTGACAAGCAAACAGAAAACACCGGGCAATCTGCTTCTCAATCGTATGCTAAAGACTTTGAGGAAAAAACAAAACAGGCGGTTGATTCAAAATCTCCAGAAACTAAAATACCATCTGAAGATTAAACCTAGAAAGATCAGTTGGGCGCGGATTTATAGTGCAAGCCATTGGTTTCACAGTGCTTTGGTCAGATTATTGCTCCTGCATAATCGACATTCACTATGTTCCTGTAGCTCAAAAAATATTAGTCTCACCCATTCGGTTAGGAGAGCATTTTTTTGAAGTGCTGTGGAATCAATGGTTTGTGCTAGAAACCGTGATCCAACTTATTTTTCTAGGTTAAACCTAGATAAATCAGTTGATCGCTCAGTTTGTGCATAAGGGATTGAATAGTG
>CAZDMC010000025.1:0-11953 GCA_964506335.1 uncultured Methylomarinum sp.
CGTGTTTTGTTGGTCTTTTGGATTGCAACTTACAAAAACATCAGGATAGAAATAAGCATTAGCTTGTGCTACTTTAACTTTCATATCCGAGATATAACTACGACATGGGCTTTTTTCGAGTTTTTGTTTTAGTTGAAAAAATAGATTTCCTGCAATAGTAACATGGGTATCGCTCGCTCCAACCATGGCCCATACTTCGCCATTAATATACTCATGTTTGAATTCGGCGGTTTCTTCTCCACTAAGATAATCTTGTTCTGATAAGGATAATTTTTGGGCTGTAGACATAAGATATTCCTTTTTTGATTTATCTTTTGGATATCATACCTTACCTCTGAACTGGAATCGTATATTAAAAAGGAAAAAATGAGTGAGCACTGCTTCAGCTACGAGAGATTTAATGAATTTGCACCTGCATTTAATTATCACGCTATAATCTGAGCCTGAGTCTAACGTGAGTACCCTACAGTGAAATTTTTAGATGTTAAAACAGATTATGCGTTTAAGAAAGTGTTTGGCAGTGAGCAGAGCCATGACATTCTAATTAGTTTTTTAAATGCTGTTATCCATTTTAATGATGATTTAAAAATAAAAAGCCTGGAAATAGTTGATCCTTACAATATCCCTATGCTTAAGGGAATGAAGGATAGCTTTGTTGATGTTAAGGCACGTCTGGAAGATGATAGTCTGGTGATTATTGAAATGCAGGTTTTAAATCATCAAGGCTTTGAAAAACGAGTACTTTATAATGCGGCTAAAAATTATTCGGTGCAACTCAAGCGGAATGATGATTATCATTTATTAAATCCAGTGATTGCTTTAAACATTGTAGACTTTAATATGTTTGAAGACAGCGATAAGGTGATCAGCAATTTTAAACTGATTGAAAAAGAACAATTTATTCATTATAGCGATGATATAGAGCTGATCTTTATTGAGTTGCCTAAATTTAATAAAACACTGGATAATTTACAGACATTACAGGATAAATGGATTTATTTTATTCAAAATGCAGGGCATCTTGAGTTTATTCCTGATCATATTGAACAGGAAATAAAGCAAGCGCTGAGTATTGTTAATGAAGCTAATCTATCCTCAGAAGAGTTGGAGTTACAGCGTAAAAGAAAAGAATTTATTTTTATCCAGAAATCATCCATTGAACTGGCAAGAGAAAAGGCTATGGAACAGGGACTGGAGCAGGGGTTAGAACAAGGATTAGAACAAGGATTAGAACAGGGGTTAGAACAAGGGCTAAAAGAAGGTAGGAAAAACACGTTAAAAACAATTGTTCTTAATGCGCATAAATCAGGATTATCTTTTCAAAATATTTGTGACATTACGGGGCTTAATGAGTTGGAAATAAAGTCAATGATTAGCAAAAACAAGTAAGGGTGGGTGCTTGTCGGATGCAATAGGACGGACGATAAATAATGGATGATGTTCACCTGCAAGGGATGGACTTATCGGTGTCTTTTTCCTTGGCCAGCTCTGTTATCCCGTTTCCACTATATTAATGGAATACCGAATTTATACACCTCTACCCCCACCATATAATCTATAGTGTAATCTATCACTATACCGATAGCCATAGTCTAAACACTTATCAGCCAGATACTTTCCCCGAGCACCCAGTTCATTAAGATTTAAGGCCTGGCTCATTAAATAAACCCGATCTTTATTGATGCTAAACTTATTGACTATTTTTTCTAGTTCTTCAAAATCAGCTTGTTTTGCAACAACGAACTTAAAGCAGGCTTTATTGCAATTGGAAAACCAGTGCAATGCATTTTCTTTGATACGCTGATCAGACGGTATTCTGGAATTTGCTAGTTTTGGAGAACATACATAGCGGCTAATAAAACAGTCAAGTGCTGTATCAGGAATAAGCGTGGCATTTGTTTCTACATCAATTACCCAGGCATGGTTGGTATTTAGGCCTTGACAAATAGCTAATAATGCACGGCGTTGTAGCAAAGGTTCACCGCCAGTGAATACAATATTATTACAGTTGTATTTATTGATTTCTTGCAATAATTTTTCAGCAGTTAACAGGATTTGTTGGTGTTTTTTTTTGTACTTTTTTAGCTCTTGGTGCGGGTAGCTGGTATCCTCCCAGTTCCATGTATAAGGAGTGTCACACCAAAAACAGTAAAGATTACAGCCGGACAGTCTAACAAATATACTAGGTCTGCCTGTTTCTGGGCCTTCTCCCTGTATAGACAGGAAAACTTCTGGGATTTCTGCTTGTTTGTTTGACAGAATAATTTTTTTAACTGCTTTGCTCATTTGTATTAGGCTGAATTTAACATTAGATTAAAAAACAATTCTTCTTAAAACGGCTTAACCGTTGCTAAAATTATAATACCTATTAAAAATAAAACAGGCACTTCGTTCATCCAGCGATAATAAACATGAGTGTGTTTATTACGCTCAAGTTTAAAGTCCAGCAGCCATTTGTAGCAAAAGCCATGATAAGCAAGCAGTAAAAGTAATAAGGTCAATTTGGCATGTAGCCAGCCGGATGAAGAATATAGCTCCCAGGCATAATTCATCAGCATCCAGACCCCAAAAAGCAAGGTTAAAAGCATACTGGGTGTCATAATACCAAAAAATAATTTGCGTTCCATTATTTTAAAACGATCCTTGCTGATTTGATCATCACTCATGGCATGATAAACAAAGAGTCTAGGTAAATAAAACAGACCGGCAAACCAGCTGACCATAAAAATCAAGTGTAAAGCTTTTAACCAGAGCATAAGCGTTTTCTCTATAAAAAATGTTCAATACGTTGCTGCATATCTATTATGTCCAGAAGCCCAGTTTTTTTCATGACAATTTCGCCCGTGGGTGAAATTAAAAATGTGGTAGGTGTTAATTGAATATTGCCAAATGCTCTGGCATGATTCGCTTTTAAATCCAGAGCTACGTCATAGGGTATTTGTTTTGCTTTAGTCATGTATACAACATGATTAGGTGGGTCATAAGCCATGGCGATTGCAATAATTTCCAGACCCTGTGGGTGGAATTGCTGGTAAAGTTCAATCAAATGCGGAATTTCTTTGATGCAGGCGGCACAATCTGTTGCCCAGAAAGTGACAAGAACCGGTTTGCCCTGTAATTTTTTTAAATCAATTTTATCACCGTTAATGGTAGTAAAGATGGCATCAGGTGCCATTCCAAGACTCATTGACGATTTCAAGTAAAACCCTAAAAGCATTAACAGTGTTAATAGTAACGCTATAAAAGTGCCTTTAGCCGTCATTAACAGTGTCTTCTGTTGGCGTTTGTTTTTTAGGCGTTTGATAGGCGTTGCATAAAGCTCTATACAAAGGCAGTGGATTAATTAATTTGGAAGTACCCGTGGCAAAAAAAGCCGTTGCCATTAAAGGGATCAGTATTTCATGGCTGCCGGTCATTTCCATAACAATCACAAAAGAGGTAAGGGGCGACTGCAACATACCAGAAAAATAAGCCGTCATAGTTAGCAGAATCATTGCAGAAGTAGGCGCAACGGGAAACCAGTGCGCCAAATTTACCCCAAAGCCGGCTCCCGTAGCAATGGATGGCACAAAAATCCCACTGGGAATACCGCTAAAAAAAGTAGCACAGGTTGCCAGCATTTTGTAGAGAGGGAAAAAAGGATCCATCGTTTCGCTATTAGTCAAGATAGCTTTGGCCTGACTATAACCGGTACCAAATGAATCGCCATTTGAGTAATGCCCCAGCAGTGCAATTACTCCACCGCAGGCAAAGGCGATTAATACAATTGGCAATCGTGTTCTGTTAATGAAGCGCCCCCCTCTGATGATGATTTTACTGAAAACACCACCCAAAAAACCACCAATAATGCCACAAAGCGGGACGGCTATCCAGCTTTGGCTCCAGGGCATTACAAAGGACTTGTCATTAAAGAAAATATAATTATCCAGTATGGCATAAGCGGTAACGCCAGAAAATACAATGGCTGTTAAAACCAGGCTGCTGATTTTTTCTTCCAGAGCGCGCCCCATTTCCTCAATGGCAAAAATAATGCCGGCTAAAGGCGCACTAAACATAGCGGCAAAGCCTGCCGCACTGCCAGCAAGTATCAGACCTCTTTCCATATAATGCGGGGGAAAATTAACAGCCTTGCCTAAAGAAGCCATGAAAGAAGCGCCGACATGAACCGCAGGGCCACCAAAACCCACTGAGGCACCCGATAACAATCCCATAATGGGTAATAGCATTTTTCCAAAGGCTATTTTTAAGGAGATTAGCCGGTTTCTATCATCCAGATTACCTTTTATTTCTAACGCTGTTTTCACTTGTGGAATACCACTGCGCTCACAACCGGGGAAAAAACGAAAGGTAATCCAGGCTGTTAAGCTCAGACCTAACGGTGCAATAATAAAATTAAACCAGGGATATTGAATAAAAATGGCGCGATAAGTTTCTCCTGCCCATTCACTCAGCAAGGTCATGGCGACAATCAGTAAACCTACAAAAATAGCACCTATCCAAAAAACCAGTCGTTGTTTCCAGGCAGTAAGCGAAAATAATGAATCAGAGTGTTGGGACATGGGTGATAAGTTTGTATGAGAAATGTTGATGCTGTGATCTATTTGATCAGCTAATGGATAAAAAATTTGATTTTTTATTGTTGGGCTTTATCTCTGATTTTTGAGTATTATTTTGGCTTCATCCCAATAGGCATCCAACTCAGTTAACTCACAATCTTTTAATTGACGAGAAGATGCTGCTACTTGTTGTTCAATATAATGAAAGCGTCGGGTAAATTTTCGAGTGGCCTGTTTAAGTGCTAACTCAGGATTCACTTTTAGATGTCTGGCTAAATTGACAGTAACCAGTAGTAAGTCGCCAATTTCTTCTTGAATATGAGCCTGATCATTATTTTCCCAGGCTTCTTTAACTTCTTCTAACTCTTCCAGTACCTTGTCAAAAACCGGTGTGGTTTCGGGCCAGTCAAAACCGTGGTTGGCGGCTTTATTTTGTATTTTTTCACAATGAATTAATGCGGGGAGGTTGATGGCAACACCCGATAAAACGCTTTCATTGTTTGCAGCATTATTTTTTTCTTTTCTTTCTTGTTCTTTTAGTTCATCCCAGGCTTTTTGTTGTTCCTCAGCACTATTATAAGTAACATCTGAAAATACATGAGGGTGTCGGTTAATCAGTTTTTCACAAATAGTTTCGGCGACCTGTTCAAAATTAAACAGATTTTGTTCACTGGCAATTTGAGCATGAAAAACCACCTGCAATAAGAGGTCGCCTAATTCTGAACATAAATCATCCAGGTCATTGCGCTCTATTGCATCGACGACTTCATAGGCTTCTTCGATGGTATAAGGGATGAGACTGGTAAAGTCTTGTTTTAAATCCCAGGAACAACCTTTTTCCGGATCACGTAAATGCGCCATGATCGCCAATAGTTTTTTTGTCTGCTCTAGTGTTGTCACTTTGATATGATCAAAAAAAATGTTTTAAAAAGAACTGCCAAAGCTTTCAACATAGCGTTCTTTAAATGCATCTAAGGTAAAGCTATGATTCTGGGTGCCGTTATGCTCTATTTTTATAGACCCTAATAACGAGGCAATGCGTCCGATGGTTTCCCATTCATATTCATTCATTAGGCCATATAATAAACCCGCCCGATAGGCATCACCACAGCCAGTAGGGTCAGCCAATTCTTTTGCTTTCGCAGAGGGGATTTCTATGCACCGTCTACCTGAATAGATTTTAGAACCTTCTCCACCCATGGTGACTATTAATGCATCAACTTTCTGGGCTAATTGTTCCAGTGTCAGTCCTGTGCGTTCTTGCATTAATTCGGATTCATAATCGTTGAAAGTTGCATACGTTGCCAAATCCAGAAGTTTCAGTAATTCATCGCCATTAAACATGGGCATGCCTTGTCCTGGATCAAAGATGAAAGGGATATTTTGTTCAACAAATTCTTTAGCATGTAACTGCATGCCTTCCTTGCCATCAGGTGAAACGATACCAATGCTGATATCACTATCGTCAGGAACAGAATTTTGATGAGAATCATTCATCGCACCAGGATGAAATGCAGTGATCTGGTTGTCATCTTCATCCGTTGTAATATAGGCTTGACCGGTATAATGATTGTCCAGTGTCTTTATGTATTTTGTGGATATTTGCTTGCAATTTAGCCATTGTGAATAGGGTTCAAAGTCATGCCCTACCGTTGCCATAATTAACGGTGTTTCACCCAGTAATTTTAAGTTATAGGCAATATTACCGGCACATCCTCCGAATTCCCTGCGAATGACAGGGACTAGAAAAGATACGTTAAGCATATGAACTTTGTCAGGCAATATATGATTTTTAAATTTATCATGAAATACCATAATAGTATCGTAAGCCATAGAACCACAAATTAGTGCACTCATTTTTGTTCCTTATTTTTTAATTAAATAGTTAATCGCTTAGTATATTATTAAATGTTAAATGTTCATATTCTGACAAACATTATGCTATATCAACTCCTTATTCAGCAATCATTTGTTGATAGGCTGTTGCATCCATTAAGCTGTCCAGTTGTTCAGGTGAATCCGTCTTGATACAAAATAACCAGGTGTCAAATGGCTCATCGTTGACCTGTTCGGGTGTATCTTCCAGGGTTTCATTGATAGCGGTTACAATCCCTGTTACAGGACTAAACAAGTCTGATGCTGTTTTAACTGACTCAACAACAGCACATTGTTCCCCGGCTGTTAATTGGCTACCCATTTCAGGCAATTCAATATAAACTAAATCGCCTAATTGTTGCTGTGCAAAATCAGTTATTCCAACACGAACAGTATTATCACTTTCCAATTTTGACCATTCATGAGATTTTGCATATCTTAAGTTTTTCGGCATATTACTCATTTTTTATCCCCGTTTCTATATTTCTGTACGCGCAACAGTTTTTTTTAAGGTCAAGGATAACCTGCTGTACATTAAAAACAATAAAAATTTTTATTTGCGCTGAGAATACATTAGCTGAGTTGGTTAAATTAACAGCGAAGACTCGTCGAAGGAGAATGAAAATTTTATAATCTAGGTTTATGGTCAGCAAGTAGGATATACTATCAGCAAGATCATACATTCCTTTAGAAATAACGTTCGGTATTCTTCTTCATTAATTCCCTTAAAATTGGAATTAGAAAGCCTAAGCATTCATAAAGACCACTTTGTAAACGATCCAGGGGGTCAGTACTTTAAAATGACCTCAAGAAATACTCCTGTAACGAATAATACCTGACCGACAGTTTTTTCGTTCCCCCACAAATCCCTTCATCTTGTTGGGCTACAGCTGTTTGCGTTAATATCGCATAAAACATAAGGACTTATTTAATGAAAAAACTATTTATTGGCAACCTTGCTTCTTCTACCAATGAGAAAGATATTACCGACTTATTTTCACAGTATGGCAAAATCCGTTCCCTCCAATTAGTCACAGATATCTTTTCAGGCGAATGCAAAGGCTTTGGTTTTATTGAAATGGAAGGGCATGAAGCACGTCAGGCCATAGCAAATCTTGATGGAAAAGATTTTAAAGGAAAGCCGCTACGTGTTAACTTTGAAAAGCCATCCACTAAATCAGGTCGCCGCTAACTTTCTTTATATAGCACCTTTCTAATAAACAAGAATTGAGGACAGCTGGTTTTGTTTTAAACAGAAGCGACTCAGGCAAGATAATCTCGGGTCATATAAAGTGCAGCAATTGAACGAGCCTCTGTACACTCACCCGTTGCTAATAGACCAGAAATATTGTCGATTTTCCAGGGAATAACTTCCAGTTCTTCGGGTTCGTCACCCTCTAGTTTTTCTTCATATAAATCCTGGGCAATGACAATATCAATGGTATGCTCCAGATAAGAAGGGGCAATAGATAATGAGCTGAGATGGTGTAATTGTCTGGCACCATAGCCGACTTCTTCTTTAAGTTCACGATTAGCGGCTTGTAAAAAAGTCTCTCCAGTATCTATCTTTCCTTTGGGCAAACCTATTTCATAGCGGTGGACACCCGCAGAATATTCTTTTATCAATAATACAGTCTGCTTATTAAGCATAGGCACAATTAAAACCGCACCACTGGATTTATTTCGGCTAAGGCGCTCATATTGGCGTTGTTCGCCATTACTAAATTTAATGTCCAGGGCTTCAACACAGAAAAGTCGGGTTTTGGCTATGGTTACTCTATTAAGAATTTTCGGCTTTTCAGGCATTTTTTGTTATTGTTGTTTCGTTTGAGTATATAGAGTAATGCATGATTGATTGGAAAAATATTGATACTGTTTTATTGGATATGGACGGTACTTTACTTGATTTGAATTTTGATAATCATTTTTGGCTGGAATTTGTTCCTCTAAGGTTTGCGCAGAAAAATAATTTATCATTAGAACAGGCAAAACAGCAATTAATTCCCCAATTTAAAAAAATGGAAGGAAAACTGGAATGGTATTGTCTGGATTACTGGAGTGATAGCTTAACACTTGATATTACCGCTTTAAAAGCTGAAATTTCCGGCTTAATTACTGTCCTCCCACATGCCATAGAGTTTTTAGAAGCCGTTAAACAATCCTCTCGCAAACTTATACTGGTCACCAATGCGCATAGAAACGGGCTGGATTTGAAAATGCAGAAAACATGTCTGGAACATTTTTTTGAGCAGATTATCAGTTCACATGACTATGGTTTTCCGAAAGAAGATCAACGGTTTTGGTCTCAATTACAAAATCAGCAAGCCTTTGAAAATGAAAAGACTTTATTAGTTGATGACAGCTTAGCCGTATTAAGTTCAGCCCAATGTTTTGGCATTAAACATTTAGTTTCAATCAGTAAACCAGATTCTAAGCAGGCAATCCGAAAAATTGATAATTTTCTGGCAATAGAGGATTTTCGTGAATTAATGACGGAGTTATAAGACCATAATTTTAATGTGCTGATTTATATGGAATTTTTCAGCATTATACTTCTCGTCGTGTTGAATGTGGATTATCCACGCTACTTTTTAAATAATATTAATTGCTTTATTTACGAGTAGGCTATAATAGGGACAGTAAGTACAAGATTTTATTGGAAAGTATTTATGTATTACTCGCATCCCTACAAAATTTGGAGTGTAGAAATGTTCAGAAAACAAATGTTCTATTTAATAATTTTAAGCTTATTACTATCAACGGGATGTAGTAGGTATTATTCAAATAGACCAAGTGACGATGATTTAATTGAAGTCAGTTATAATGCCGTTGAGAACTTATTGAATAATTTAAAACAGCCTTTGCCTACAGGAAGTCTGGTAGTTATCAACTCATTAGTTAATGTAGACAATTTGAGCCAGTCATTTTCCTTTGGCAGAATTATGTCGGATCAGATTTCATCTGCATTTCATAATGCCGGTTATAGAGTCATGGGGATGGAATTGCCTACTGAGATTTTTGTTAAAAACGATGCAGGTATTTTGAATCTTTCCGATACCACTAAAGAAGCATTGAATAATGAAGGTGCGAAAGCGTTGGTTATTGGCAGTTTTGCACCCGGTAGACATAATGTGTATATTTCATTAAGAATTGTGGAAATTGATGGTCAAAACTTAATTGCAACTAGCGATTTTTCTGTACCCATAGGGCCAGATGCTAGAAGACTGTTAGTTTCCAAAGAAGAATAGCTGAAGTTCAGGAATGGACTAAATTTTTTACTGATGAGTGACGCTTCTATCTTTGCTCATAACCCGACCACCAAGGAAGGTAGTCACATTTTAATTCAAGCCTAAAGGGTTTTCAGGATCAATGCCGTCCATAAAGGGTAGCCGTCTATCCTGATTAGTAATCTGGTAGACTTTACCTAACCAGTTGTTAAATACAGCTTTTGCCGTGTCTCTCCAGGTATTATCTACATGTTCTAAAAGCGCATTTTCAGGAAATGGATTCAGCATGCTTTTACTTTTTTTTGCTGATATGACATGCGCCTGGTACGAAGTTAAAATCTGTTTGGCTTCTTCATCAAAATAATTTTCTGGAAAAGGGGGGTACACATCTCTTTCGCCCTGGTAAAAACAGATCACTTCACGTTTATATTCTTTTAGTAAGCTAATATCATCATATTCAGGATGACCTTGAAAGAAAACCACCCGAATATTATCTGCACTGACTGCTAAATGAACGCCGGCCTGCTGACTCTTGGCCAGAATTTTAACCCCTTTTTGTTCCAGATCATGCTGATAAATTTCATTAAAACGCGAATGCGGCACATCAAAACGGGTATTGATTTCAGCGACTAAAGGATGGGTTCGTTCAAGCACTTTGTGCGAAAAAACACCCCAGCGTTTTTTCGTTTGAGGGGTGCGCTCAATACCATGACAATATTCAATAAAAGCATGGGTCGCAAGGCATGAACATAAAATAGAAGTGACATGTTGTTTGGCCCAGTCAAAGACTTCGGTCAAGGGTTGCCAAAAATCTTCTTCCGATAAATGATTATGCGTGACATTGGCTCCACTTATAATTAAGGCATCCAGTCCATCCTGTTTGATTTGCTCAAAAGATTCATAATATTGCTCAATATGAGACAAGGCTTCCGCTCCTCTTGGTAAACCGTTAATGGTAAAAGGATGAACATGGAATTGAGCAATTTGATTACAGGCTCCGACCAGACGAAAGAATTGACGTTCTGTTGCTTCAAGTGCGGTATCTGGCATGATATTCAGCAAACCGATATGCAATTCGCGAATATGCTGGTGACTGGCTCGATTAGGGTTGAGTATTTCTTCGCCCTCTTCAGCAAGACGCTGAAAAGTCGGTAAAGCGGTATGAGCAACTAAAGGCATGTTTTGACTCCTTTAATTAGCCAGAGTGTCAGCAATGAGCTGAATAAAATCATCTTCATTGGATACTTGAGCCGCTTCATTAGCATCAATGGTATAACCATATTGATCGGCAATTGCTTGATAACGAGGAACACGGGCATTAAATAACTCAGGAAAAACCCAGGAAACAAAATCATCAGGAGAGATTAAGTCAGAGCTGCTGTATTGGTGGATATCCATATATTCTGCCAGTTTTTCATCTAAAAAATCTTCCCTGTAATAAAGCGGTTTAGGTTTTGTTTTAGCGCGAGCAATGATGGTTTGTTCTAAACAAGCTGGGATTTTAATATAAATAATGAGTGAATGTTTTGCCAAAGTTTCTAAAACATCGGCTCTGTCCAGTTCACAGACACTGCCACCGGCATCATTTAAAAAATGGTTATAACCATAAATATCTTCTGCTTTATGAATAAATTCAGGAATATCATTGAGTGCGGCCACTTCTGCCAGGTAGTGTAATGCCTGTCGACGTTTAAATTCTTTTAGTGATAAGCCATCTTTTTCAGGATTACCCAGTTTTCCAAGAAAGCTGGAAACAGGTGCTAAATTTTCGGTCGTAATATTGTTATGGATATAGATAGAATCAGATAACAGTAACTTTTTTAGAAAAGGCACGTCCATCGCCTGTCGTTTGATGTTATCCAGTATAGCTTCGCCTAGATATTTTGTACCAATACGATAATCAACCGAGTAATGAAACCATTTATCTTTAGGTAGTTTATTGGCTAATGTAGTTTTACCTGCACCTGACATGGCCAGCAAGGTAATACTCTTGGATTCCCAATCCAGAAATTGTTGAGGATTCATTTTCATGAAAGGCTATCCTTAAAGAAAGAAAGCGCAATAATACCCAAAATAGCACATTTTTTAAATACCAATGTGTTTAAAACTTAAAGAAAAATCTATCTATCAAGCATATCGGAAATATTCATATTTTCTTGATCTGGCTTTTTATGCGTATCGGGGTCTGAATAGCCTAAATCATCAGCTTCCAATTCAAAAGGAGCACTCCAGTCTTCAGGTGGTTCAATATAATCAAAGGTAGAGTTGTACCAGCTGTCAATGTCATATTCGCCA
>CAZDMC010000026.1:0-11877 GCA_964506335.1 uncultured Methylomarinum sp.
TAATTCTATCATATTGTTATAAAGTAATAGTCTAAATCACTAATGTAAGAGCTAGATCACTTAAAACTTTGTTATATTAGCGTAGTGTTTCAGCAATAGCGACAAGAGGATCTCCACATGGCCTTTTCGATTGATTCAAATAATAATTTTTTCTTGCGTAGTCTCAGCAAGATTCAGAACAGTCAAAATATGGCTTTTCAACGACTTGCCTCGCTAAACCGAATTAACAGCGCTAAAGATGATCCAGCAGGCTTAGCGATTGTTAATCGAATGTCTGCCGAGATAACAGGTGCCAATCAGGCGGTAAGAAATGCGAATGATGGTATTTCATTTGCTCAGACGGCACAAAGTGGATTGATTCAAATTACTTCCAATCTACAGCGAATAAGAACATTGACTGTTCAGGCATCCAATAGCATAGTGGGCGATCGTAATGCAATTCAAAATGAAATCAATCAGTTGACTCAGGAAAACACCCGTATCACCACCTCATCTTCATTTAATGGACAAGCGATTTTCCCCTCCGAAGAAAAAACTGTCACTTTTCAAGTGGGAGCAGACGGAGGTGCTAATAATCAAATTTCTGTCGAGTTAAACTCGCTAGACTCACTGAACACTGTTGATGTTTCTTCTGCAACTGCGGCACAAACAGCTATTGGACAAATAGATGCTCAACTTGAAGCGATATCAAAACAAGCATCTAATTTTGGCGCGATAGAAAATCGTCTGGGCGCTACTATTTCAGTCAATGAATCATTCTCTATCAATACACAAGCATCAAGGAGTCAAATCAGAGACGCCGATATAGCCAAAGAAATATCAGAACTAATAAGAACACAAATTCTGGAAAAAGCTGGTTTTGCCATTACCGCACAAGCCAATCAATCCAGAAAATCTATTTTATCCCTTTTGGGTGGAGTTTAGCGTCCCTGATACTATATTTTAGCCAGTATTTTCGCTACAGTTTCTCCCATCGCCGAGGGCGTGGGTGCAATGGTCACACCCAAATCATGCAACATTTCAACTTTTTCTGCTGCTGACTCCCCAGCCGATGAAATAATGGCACCAGCATGTCCCATTCGACGTCCCTTTGGTGCTGTTAATCCCGCGATATAAGCCACCACTGGTTTATTCATGCACTTGCTAGCATACATTCCAGCTTCTACTTCTTGAGACCCACCTATTTCTCCAATCATCAGCACTACCTGGGTCTCCTCATCCTGATTAAATCGTTCAAAAATATCACGGTGAGAACTACCATTAATAGGGTCTCCGCCAATACCCACAGAGGTTGAGACACCAATATCTAATGCTTTCATTTGATCAGCGGCTTCATAACCTAAGGTACCAGAACGACCGACAATTCCGACAACACCTTGTTGATAAATATGGCCTGGCATAATCCCTAGCATAGACCTTCCCGGGCTGATAGTTCCTGCACAATTGGGCCCTGTTAACACCATTCGCTTATCTTTGGGGAATTTACGCAAAAATTGCTTAACTTTCATCATATCCTGAGTAGGAATACCATCGGTAATAGATACACAATATTTAATACCTGCCTCAGCAGCTTCCATAATTGAATCTGCGGCAAATGCCGGAGGAACAAAAATAATGCTGGCTTCAGCCCCTTCTTGTTCAACTGCTTCTCGCACAGTATTAAAAACAGGACGTTGCAAATGGGTTTGACCGCCTTTTCCAGGGGTAATACCAGCGACTACATTAGAACCGTAATCAATCATATCCTGGGCATGAAAAGAGCCGATTCTTCCGGTAAAGCCCTGTACAATCATGCGCGTTTTTTCATTAATGAAAATAGCCATTACGCCGCTCCTTTTGCTTCTTTAGCAACTTGTTCATTCCGTGCTACTACAGCTTTCTCAGCAGCTTCTGCTAATGTATTTGCGATAATAATCGGCAAACCACTGTCTGCAATGATTTTGCGACCAGCTTCAACATGGGTTCCCGATAATCGAACAATCAAGGGTATTTTCATATCAATTTTTTTGACTGCGTGGACGACCCCTTCGGCTATCCAGTCACATCGGTTAATTCCAGCAAAAATATTAACCAGCATGGCTTTTACACCCTCATCAGCCAATACTAAACGAAATGCTTTTTCAGTACGCTCGGCAGAGGCTCCGCCCCCTACATCCAGAAAATTAGCCGGCTCTCCTCCTGCCAGTTTAATCATATCCATGGTAGCCATAGCCAAGCCTGCACCGTTGATCATGCAACCTATATCTCCATCCAGTCCGACATAACTTAAACCTCGGTCTGCAGCGGCCATTTCTCGTTTATCTTCTAGTGATTTATCGCGTAATTCCGCGACTTTTTGACGGCGAAACAGGGCATTATCATCAAATGCCATTTTCGCATCCATAATCATTAATTTGCCACTGCCGCCGGTCACAATCAATGGGTTGATTTCTATCATATTGGCATCTAGGTCACGCATAGCACGGTAACAACCGGAGATCAACTTAACCGCAGGACTGATTTGTGAAGGCTCCAAACCTAAAGAAAAAGCCATTTCTCTGGCCTGAAAAGCCAGTAAACCTACTGCTGGGTCAATTTGAATTTTTTTGATTTTTTCAGGACTATTTTCTGCCAGCTCTTCAATATCCATCCCGCCTTCAGCAGAACCTACCATAATGATGCTTTCCTGAGCACGGTCAACCAACAGGCTAAAATAAAGTTCTTTCGCTATATTAGTACCGGCTTCAATATACAGTCTTAAACATATTTTACCTGCCGGCCCTGTTTGATGCGTTACCATGCGGCGCCCCAACATGGCTTCAGCCGCTGCTTCCACTTCTTCGTGAGATTTACAAATTTTAACGCCGCCGGCTTTACCGCGTGCACCGGAATGAATCTGCGCTTTAACCGCCCAGACATCACCGCCAATTTCTCTGGCACGCTGAACCGCGTCTTCTGGACTATATGCTAATCCGCCATCTGCAATTCTTACCCCGTAACCCGCTAAAATTTCTTTTGCCTGATACTCATGAATATCCATAATATTCCTATATTATTTGGTTTTAGCTGCAATTGCCTCAGCTGATTTAACAATATTCTGTGCCATTTTTTCAGATGCCGCATCAATTAAACGGCCATCTAACGCCGCTGCGCCTTTACCTTGCGCGGCTGCTTCTTTTAGAGCGACTAAAATACGTTTTGCTTTTTCAACCTCAGCCGCTGGTGGAGTAAATATTTCATTCGCTAATTCAATCTGCGATGGA
This sequence comes from uncultured Methylomarinum sp., assembly GCA_964506335.1. Taxonomy (GTDB): domain Bacteria; phylum Pseudomonadota; class Gammaproteobacteria; order Methylococcales; family Methylomonadaceae; genus QPIN01. Next base: position 3,243 of record CAZDMC010000026.1, read on the forward strand.
TGAATCGCCCATTTACCTTCACAACCCAAGGCAGCGGCTCTTTTAGCGGCTAGTTTATAGCCTTCGGGGTCATTGTAATCACCAAATGGTCCGTCAATAGGTCGTAAACCGTAAGCCCGACAGGCAACGGTCATACGACTAATCGCTGAATGCCATTGATCACCCGGATAATCGGGATTTAGCCCACCAATATTGGTGGTTCTTGCCCGGTTACTGGCGGCATAATCGGCTACCCCAAAATGCAAGGCTTCCATTCGTCCGCCGATAGCACCCTGCTTGGCAATATCTTCAACATTAGCCATCCCTAAAGCAGTTTCAATCAAACATTCTATGCCTATTCTGTTTTTTAATCTTTCTTGCATCTCTAATTGATTAATCATTGAATCAACCATATAGACATCCGCATAAACACCCACTTTGGGAATCAAAATAGTATTAAGTTTTTCACCGCACTGCTCCATTAAGTCAACAACATCACGCACCATGTACTCGGTATCCAGACCATTAATCCGTACGGAAACCGTCACCCCATGAGCTGCCCAGTCCATATCATTAATCGCTTCAATAATATTTTTGCGTGCCTGCAATTTATCATCAGGGGCTACAGCATCTTCAAGATCAAGAAAAATGAAGTCCACACCACTTTTCATTGCTTTCTCAAACATACCTGGATTTGATCCAGGAACAGCTAATTCACAGCGCTGAACACGCTGAACATTGGCCTCATATAACGTATGACTCATTTAAATACCTGATTTTTAATTTATTCGTTAAATTTACAGTTAAAACGCTCAACCCACCATTGTACTTTTTGATAATTTATTGTCAAATTCCAAAAACAAGCGGATACGATAATATGCTTATAATTTATGCAAACCGTGCTAGAGTTATCAGAGAAGTATAAGCATTTTTCAATAAACTGCCTTGAGTTAGCTGACCTCTAAAATCAAACCTATTGTCTAATGGAAAACAAAATAAAGAACTTAATCCGTTCAACTAAATTTAAAAGAATTAGTTTGATAATCGGGAGCACCCTTTTGTTTTACTCACTGCTGGGTTTTCTCATCATCCCTGCAATTGTATCTAATCAGGCGCCTAAATTAGTCCAGGAAAAATTTAACCGGGAATTACTGATTGCTGACATTCAGTTCAATCCCTTTTCCATGGAAATCAATATTAAAGGCTTTGAACTTCAAAATCTGGATAACACACCGTTTATCAGCTTTAAAAATTTATATCTTAATCTTGAGGTATTACAGTCCCTTGCAAATCTAACTTTAACTCTCGAACAAATAGCACTAAACCAGCCTTACGCCTTGCTTAAACGTAACCAGCAAGGGGAATTTAATTTTACTGACATGCTGGGTCAGCAGCAGCCTGATCAAACAGAAAAAAAAGATGACGCTCTATTTCCCCTCAATATTACTAAAATAACTATTTCTGAAGGCAAAATAAGCTGGGAGGATGATCTTCATTCTAAGCCCCGGCGGGAAGACATTACCCCTCTAAATCTGAGTATTGATAATTTTACAACCTTAGTCAACGAGCAATCTCAACTGAGGTTTTCCGTAAAAATTGCATCGGGTGGAAAACTTGACTGGCAAGGAGAAATCCAGCTGAGTCCCTTGCAGTCCTCAGGTCATATCAAACTCGATAAAGTTAATTTCCATAAAGTCTGGGAATTATTTTTACAAGACGCTGTAAACTTTGAAATATTAAAAGGAAGTGAGCTTATTGCAGCAGATTACACGCTAACTGACACAGACCAAGGTTTACAGCTTTTACTAAGCAGTGCAAACATTCACCTTTATGATATTCAGCTTTCTGAAAAAGGAAAGACCAAGCCAGTCATTACTATTCCTGACTTTAAAGTATCGGAAATTTCTTTTAATCTGCTACAAAAGAATATTGAGATAAGCAAAATATCCGCGACTAAAGCGTACTTTAAAACATGGATAACAGCTGAGGGTAATATTAATTATCAAGCTCTTTTTGCAGCAGGTAAAGAACCCGAAAAAACAACTCAACAAACTGATTTAATTGTCAAAAAAGAAGATAAATCCTGGCATATCGTGGTAAAAGAGCTGGCCTTAAGTGATTTTTCTGTGGATTTTACCGACCACTCTTTAGCAAATCCGTCCACTATAAATTTAAGCTCTTTAAATCTTGACTCCACACAATTAAGTAATAATTCAGGCGCATCACTGCCTTTTAACTTAGCAGTAAAAATTAACAACAAGGGTACCTTAAAATTAAAGGGAAAAGCTATATTGGAGCCCTTTTCAAGCAATATTCAAATCAATTTAGCAAATATTGCCATTAAAGATTTCAAGCCTTATTACAGCGACTTCCTTAATCTCGACATTATTTCTGGTTTATTGAATGTCACCGCTAACGTCTCATTACTGCAAGAAAAAAACCAGGAAATGGCTATCCATATAAAAGGGGATAGCTCTATTGACACTTTAATCACTCGAAACCCGGTGACAAACAAAGACTTTCTAAACTGGAAGCAACTGCAATTAAGCAAGATAGACCTGGATTTAGTCAACAACAGCTATAGCATTGATAGCGTAAAAATCAATCAACCCTATGTAAACGTATTAATTAAAAAGGACAAGACTACCAATATTGACGACATTCTTGTTCAAACAAAATCAACACCTGGAAACTCTAAGTCCATTGAACCAAAAGGTGGCGATAAAAAAGCTGAACCCTCTTTTAAAATCTCACATTTCAAAGTCATTAACGGTATTTCTGATTTTTCAGATCGATCACTGATTTTGCCTTTTTCTGTGCACATTAGTCATTTAAAAGGCAATATAAAAGGAATTTCTTCCAAGAAAAATGCGCAGATCAATATTGATTTAAAGGGTCATGTTGCCAATCTAGCGCCGGTAACAATTACTGGAAAAATAAGCCCCTATCGGGGGGATTCCGAGTTTGATCTTAATTTTAATAGTATGCCCTTGCCAATAATGACACCTTATATGGCTGAATTTGCCGGACGCAAAATCGAAAAAGGCAATATGACCCTAGACTTAAAATATAAAATCGAAAACAAACAATTAGCGGCTTCCAATAGTTTATTAATCGATCAATTAGTATTAGGGGATGAGGTAGAAAACCCTGAAGCTGTTTCTTTACCGTTAGGACTAGCTATTGCTTTATTACAAGATGCTGATGGAAAAATAGCCTTGGATGTACCCATCACTGGTGACCTGGATCACCCTGAATTTAGTGTGGCAAGTATTATTATCGATGCACTTTTTAATGTCATCACAAAAATTGTTACATCCCCTTTTTATGCCATAGCCTCTTTGCTTAATAGCGAAGAAGATATCAGCAAAGTCACCTTTTTAGCAGGTACGGCGTTATTAGATGAGACGCAGCAAGAAAAACTCAACCAATTAGCCAATGCATTATCCAAGCGCCCCGCCTTAAGATTGGAAATAAAAGGCTCTGCTTTTTCTGAACTGGACTGGCCGACCTTACAATCAGAAGCCCTGGAAAAACAAATAATGGCTCTGCGACTTGAAGAGTTAAACAAAGACAGTGAGAAAAAAATAGCATCAACTACATTAGTTTCTTCTGATGAAAACTATAAACGTCTGCTTGCTGATTTATTTATTCAAAACTTCCCAAACCTGGCAGAACGCTCTCTATTTGGCACACCCCGATTAATAGATTCTGAACAAGGTGATTTTTATGAAATAGCGCAGACTAGTTTAGCGGCAACTATCCCGGCAGACATTCAACGCTTACAAAGCTTGGCAGTCAATCGTGCACAAACCATAGCCAGGCATCTGGTCGATAAAGAAATAAAAATTGAGCGTATATTCCTGCTAGATGTTGCTGTTGACCCTGAAGACTCAGAGAAAACGAATGCAACAACCTTAAGCTTAACAACAGGGTAGCAATAATCCTAGAAAACCCCATGCTCAACTGATTTTTTCTAGAATAATAGAAGACAGAAAGTCATTCAAACGGGGTAAAGCAAGTGCAGCACCTATTTTCGTCTGATGAACACATATATTTTCAAGTTATTGAATTTAATAAAAATGTGGGTCTATTAAGCGCTTAAGACAAAATAGGTACTGCACTAGTTATTGACGAACAGACATTATCCCTTTAGAATTGTTCGGTTATGTTAGATCAATTACCTGTCCTTATAAATCCATTAAGTTTTTGTGAAAGAGGAAAAAGACTTGTTGGGTCAATTAAAATCAGTAAGTTGACTCGTTTATCTGATATTCTCGTCGATAATTGCGGCCTGGTAATGGTTGATTTTTCTTTTGATAAAGAAGGTCGATTAGCTACTGTAAAAGGGGAAATCAAAGCAGCCTTGATGTTGCAATGTCAGGCTTGTTTAAAACAAGTTGAATGGCATATTGATAGAAGCTTTAAGCTAGGGCTGGTGACATCTTTAGAACAAGCAGACAGGTTAACAAGTGATTGCGAACCTTTAATACTGAAAGATGAGAAAATTTTACTCATTGATCTTGTAGAAGACGAATTATTATTAGCATTACCTGATTTTCCCAGACATAAGGATAATTGTATGGCTGAGGAAGAAAACAAGCTGCTAATAAAAAATGATAATGATAAACAGTTCAACTCTAACAACCCATTTTCTGTTTTAGCTGATTTAAAAAATACCGGAGATTAACAATGGCTGTACAAAAAAGTAAAGTAACGCGTTCAAGAAGAGGCCAACGTCGTTCACATGATTCCTTAACAAGCAAGACTTTGTCTCAAGATCCAATGACAGGTGAAACTCATTTGCGTCACCACATGACACCCGAGGGTGTTTTTAAAGGTCGCCAGGTGATTTTTAGTAACGAAGACTAATCTGTTCTTTTTAGTCAATCTACACAGCCGGCCTGATTCAATGGCCGGTTCTTTTCAATATTCCGGAGTTAATCCAAAGCGTGAGTTCAACAATTGCAATTGATGCTATGGGTGGGGATTTTGGCCCTCAAGTCACCCTTCCAGCATCCCTGGAATGCTTAAAGGCAAATCCCAGGTTAAAACTTATTTTAGTCGGTAATGAAGCCATTCTGAATGAAATGCTGACTCAAAATCATGATGAATTTAATGACAGACTCACTGTTCATCACGCTTCCCAGCAAGTTGAAATGGATGAAAAGCCGCTGCGCGCGTTAAAAGGAAAAAAAGACTCTTCAATGCGTGTTGCTATTAATTTAGTCCGCGATGGCAAGGCCGATGCCTGTGTCAGTGCTGGTAATACCGGGGCTTTAATGGCAACCGCACGGTTTGTTTTAAAAATGATCCCAGGTATTGATCGTCCTGCTATTATATCAATTTTACCTTCAACTTTTGGGCATACCCATATTCTTGATTTAGGCGCTAATGTCGATTGTACGGCAGAGCATTTATATCAGTTTGCCATTATGGGTGAAGAAGTGGTTAAAGCCGTTGAAAATATTACTGCTCCAAAAATTGGATTGCTGAATATTGGTGAAGAAGATACCAAGGGTAATGAACAGGTTAAAGCCGCTTCACTATTACTGGAAGATTCTGAGTTAAACTATATAGGCTATGTTGAAGGCAATTCAATCAATGCAGGAAGCGTAAAAGTTGATTTAATTGTAACCGATGGTTTTGTCGGTAATGTCGCACTTAAATCTATTGAGGGTGCAGCAAAAATGTTTGTTACCAAGCTGAAAGATGCTTTCGATCAAAATATTTTCACCAAATTAACAGCTATAATAGCTCTGCCTGTTTTAAAGGCATTTAAAGCAAGTATAGACCCAAGAGTTTTTAATGGCGCCAGCTTGATTGGCCTGCGTGGGCTGGTCATTAAAAGTCATGGTGGCGCTGACCAATTGGCTTTTAAATCAGCCATACAACTGGCAGAAATAGAAATCAAAAAAGATGTAACCCGTAAAATCAGTGCTAAAGTTGCAACTACTCTAAAAAATAGAGAGGCCGCATGAAACATTGTGCAAGAGTCATTGGAACGGGCGGATACTTACCCGAAACAATCCGCACCAATGAAGAGATTTCAAAATTAGTAGATACTTCAGATAGCTGGATTGTTGAACGCACCGGAATTAAAACGCGCCGTATTGCAGGCTCTGATGAAACTGCGGCCAGCATGGCTGAAATAGCAGCAAGACAAGCTATAGAAATGGCTGGCATTGAAGCTGGCGAGATAGATTTAATTATTGTTGCAACAGGCTCACCCGACCGAGTTTACCCCAGCACCGGATGTATTTTACAGCATCGTCTGGAAATCCAGCAATGCGTGGCTTTTGATGTGCAGGCGGCCTGCTCAGGTTCTATTTTTGCAATGAGTATTGCTGATCAATATATTAAATCCGGTGCTGCTGATAAAGTATTGATTGTCGGCACTGAGATTTGCTCCCGTCTGGTTGACTGGACCGATAGAGGAACCTGTATATTATTTGGTGATGGAGCCGGTGCAGTATTACTGGAATCAACAGATAAACCCGGTATTTTATCAACCCATATCCATTCGGATGGCGGTTTTGAAGATTTGCTTTATTGTCCAAACCCACAAGTAGCCACCGCTTCAGCTAAAGATGAAAAAGGTGTGATTACCATGAAGGGTAATGAAGTATTTAAAGTAGCAGTGAATACCTTGGGACGTATTGTTGATGAAACCTTAGCCGCCAATAATCTGGACAAAGAGGATATTGACTGGCTAGTTCCTCATCAGGCAAATACCCGTATTATTGCAGCCACCGCAAGAAAATTAAAAATGTCGATGGAGCAAGTCGTATTAACACTGGAAAACCAGGGCAATACCTCATCAGCCTCAGTATTACTGGCATTTAATGAAGCAGTAAGAGACGGCAGGATTAAACGAGGGCAAATTGTTTTATTAGAAGCCTTTGGTGCCGGTTTTACCTGGGGCTCTGCATTAATAAAGTTTTAAAGATCAGGTAAAAGGTAAAAGGTAAAAGGTAAAAAAGAGATGCTCTTTGAACCTTGAGCCTTAAACCTTGAACCTGATAATTTTTTAGATAAAAAATTATCCCTATGCCCGAACAAAAAAATAACATAGCCTTTGTCTTTCCTGGACAAGGGTCTCAATCTATTGGCATGATGTCTGATTTGGCCAAGTCATTTCTTTTGGTAAAACAAACCTTTGAACAGGCTTCTGAGGTCTTGAGTTTTGATTTATGGCAATTAGTTCAGCAAGGGTCGATTGAAGATTTAAACCAGACTGATAATACCCAGCCTGCTATGTTAGCTGCAGGTGTTGCTATGTGGCGTGTCTGGAACGAACAATCCAATATTACTCCTGGCTGGCTGGCCGGACATAGTTTAGGTGAGTATTCCGCCCTGGTTTGTGCACAAGCCATGAGTTTTGAGGATGCAATTGCTTTAGTCGCTGAAAGAGGTCGACTTATGCAACAAGCTGTACCTGCTGGTGTAGGAGCCATGGCCGTCATTATTGGTTTAAAAGATCAACAAGTTATAGATGTTTGTGCGGACTGTGCAGAGAACGAGGTGGTTTCTGCAGTTAATTTGAATGCACCCGGACAAGTGGTTATTGCCGGACATATTGCTGCTGTTGAAAGAGCCATGAGTGCAGCTAAAGAAGCAGGTGCAAAAATAGCCAAAAAATTACCAGTAAGTGTGCCATCTCATTGTGCATTAATGAAACCTGCCGCAGAAAAATTATATGAAAAACTACAGTCAATAGAAATATCTGCACCCAAGATAACATTAATACATAACGCAGATGTCGCATCACATAGCTCAGCAGCTGAAATTAGTATTGCGTTAAAAGAACAGCTGTATAAACCGGTACGCTGGGTTGATAGTATTAGTTATATGCATAATCAAAATGTGACTCACTTTGTTGAATGTGGACCAGGCAAAGTATTAATGGGATTAAATAAGCGTATAGCAAAAGGGGCTGATCATCAAACCATGTATGACCCAGCAACATTAGAAAAAGTATTGGAGCAAATTAATGGATAAAAATGTAGCCCTGATAACAGGTGCAAGTCGGGGTATAGGTCGAGCTATTGCCGAGCAATTGCTTGAAGATGGTTTTTTTGTTATTGGAACGGCAACCAGTGATAGTGGAGCAAATTCTATTTCCACCTATCTGGGCGATAATGGACGCGGTTTAAAATTAAATGTGGCTGATGCAGATTCCATTGCTGAAGTGATTAAACAAATAGGGTCGGATTTTGCTGCACCTACCGTATTAGTAAATAATGCAGGTATCACCCGTGATAATTTATTAATGCGCATGAAAGATGAAGAATGGGATGATATTATCAATACCAATCTGAGTTCTATTTTTCGGATGAGCAAAGCCGTTTTGCGGGGCATGTTGAAAGCAAGAACCGGCAGAATTATCAATATATCCTCAGTAGTTGGTGTAACGGGTAATGCCGGACAAGCTAATTATGCCGCCGCGAAAGCCGGTATGATCGGCTTTGCAAAGTCTATGGCTAAAGAAGTGGGATCGCGCAACATCACAGTGAATACAGTGGCGCCAGGTTTTATTGATACCGATATGACTAAAGCACTGGCTGATGAACAAAAAAATGCATTGCTGGGTTCAATAGCACTAGGTCGCTTAGGTGATCCAAAAGAAATTGCCCATGCTGTCTCATTTTTGACC
>CAZDMC010000027.1:0-11749 GCA_964506335.1 uncultured Methylomarinum sp.
TTTTCTAAGAACCTGTTCAAGATCTACTGCGCCACTGCCAGTCGCGCTTGGGCGGTGCTCGAAATCCTCATTTACTTCGTGTAAACTCCGGTTTCTGCGCTCCGTCCGCACACAATTGACAGCGGCTCGTAACGATCTTGAACAGGTTCTAAGGGGAGCCTAAATAAAATCATAGCCATTTTTCTTGGCTTTTGCTGGTGATGCTTGTGTTTGACTGCTTTCAATACGTCTACATTCAAATTGCCAATAACCTAGGCCAATATTTTTTCTATAACCCAGAACGATAGGAAACTTTTCATCATTCATGACAACCTTTAATATATCATCATTTTGATATCTGAAAGATTCTAATATAATAAAACTTTTTTCTTCGGATCCTTTTTTAGTGCCATAAAGCAAGGCTTTGTGTGGATCACTATCTATATTGGCATTTATATTCAAGTAAGTAACAGCATAAGACTGTGTCGCTAATGTGGCCAATTCAAAAACAATATGTCCATCCTGTTTGGGCATAGTTATTTTTATAACCACAGCAAGTGAGCGTTTCGATTCTTTTTCTTTGGTTTGTCTAAAACTGACTAGACTTCCTATAGACAGAACGCCTTCTTTTTCAAATTTGCAAGATAATTCTCTATCAGAAAAAGATTCTGCCAAAATTTCAATATCTGGCTCTACATTAACATTCAGTGGGTCTTGCAATGCGTGTGTAGCATTTAAACCTATCGCTATATACCGATCCAGACGATCAGAAAAAAAAGTATTTCCTTTTAATTCAACCCCTTTCCAGCATTTTACCAGGTAATCGAACAAGTCAGCAGGTAATTTTTCAGATGCATTTGTTAATACCTGCATAGAACTAAATCTTGCTTCCTGCTGACTACAAAATTTATCGGCTTGTTTTAGTCCTTTATAGAGCTTGAGAAAGTTTAGATACATGACTGAAGAATCAAGCGAGGTTCCCTGATGATTAAAATAAGCTTGTGCATCTTCATCCATCGGGATAGCGCATTGGCTATTATGATTAGCAACAGGCTGGCTTTCTATACTGACTAAGGGTGTTATTTTTCCAATAAAATTATAAACCTGCCGGACTTCTTTTTGCATCAATCCTGATGGCTCGGTCAGGCTTAACATCAGCACCTGTTTATAACATTCTTCTGCGCTAGTTATTTTAGTGCTGCCAGGGTATTCATCGTTCACTTTAGTGCTGTTTTTTTTGACTTTTACACTCAATTTATAAAGAGAGTGCAAATCAATCCAGACCCAGTCAGGCACGGGTGCAAACATCATATAATGAGTAACAACTATGCTACTTAAACCTTTAATAGTACGCTGAATGGCCAGAGCTACATTTTTTCCCTGCAGCCAGCCTACATTTTTCCGGGTTAACTCACGTAACACCATCCAGTAGGCAATAGTAAAGTGTTTTTCAATATCAACAATCAAAGCCATGATCTTTTGTTCATTTTCGCCTTTTGGAAAACCTGAATTAATCAACCGAGAACGGAGATAGTCTTCAATAGTAAAAAAATGAGGCTCCAGTATTTCTAAGACATCCAGTCTTTTTTGAGCGGATATTTCTACTGTGTTAAATTCTTCTATAAAGTCATAGAACAAACGAGTTGACAGGCCAAGGTTAGCTGAAGGTAACTCTGAGACCCATTGAGTAACAACTGGTTTTTCATAAGACGCTGATAAGTCTTGGTTTTTTTGTTGTTTTGGAATGACTAGAAAAAAAGAGTTCTTCACAAACGTCCTGATTAAAGATAGATTAGACTATATTAGTTTAATTTAACTGTATATTTCAACTATTTGCACTACTTTCCTCCTTTTTTCATCATCATGCCTTTCGATGGGTTATAACCTATTACTGCTATTGTCATAAATAAAATAAACGCGCATAAGGTATAGATAAAGGCATATTCATTAAATTGGCCATACAAAGAAAACCTGATTAACTCAACCGCTTGCGAAAAAGGATTGTAGTGAGCCAGATCATGTAATAGCACACTGGATTCTTTCATTTTCCACAAGGGGTACAAAGCAGTAGACATAAAAAACAAGGGGAAAATGACAAAATTCATAACTCCGGCAAAATTTTCTAATTGTTTGATGAATGAGGATAATAATAATCCCAAAGCACCTAGCATAAGGCCGGAAAGCAATAATGCGGGGAAAATAGTTAAATAACCTTCCCAGGGTGCTTGAATTTCATAACACCAGGCTATAGCAAGAAATACATAGACTTGTAAAATAGAAACCGCAACACCTGCGATTAATTTGCTCATTAACAAAAACCAGCGAGGCAACGGGCAGACCATTAAAATTCGCATACTACCCATTTCCCGGTCATAGACCATCGACAATGAACTTTGCATGCCGTTAAATAGCTGAATCATCCCTACTAAACCGGGAGTAATATAGACCTCGTAAAGGATATAAGTTTCATAGGGAGGGCTGATGGCGACGCCTAAAGTAGCTCTAAACCCTGCAGCAAAAATAAACAACCAGACCAGAGGGCGCACCAATGCTGAAATAAAGCGTTCTCTTTGTCGCACAAAGCGCCATAATTCACGGCTAATAATTCCCTGCATAGCACGCAAATAATGCAGAACATTCATTAGTTGCCTCCTTGAGTTAACTGTTTAAATGCTTCACTAATAGATGCGGTATTACTGGCTTGTAGCACTTCATCCTTAGTTCCTTTTTGCTTAATCTGGCCTTGATGCAAAATAATCAGTTGATCCTGATCATATATTTCGTCAATAAGATGCGTTGCCCAAAGTATCGCAATATCATGTTCAGTCGCCAACTGATGCACATGCTCAACTATTGATTGTCGGCTAGGAATATCCAGTCCTACCGTGGGTTCATCCAGCAATAATAATGAAGGTTTATGTAGCAATGCTCTGGCAATTTCCACACGACGCCTATGTCCGCCATTGAGTTGTCGTATTTTTTCGTTACGACGCTCATACATATTGAAGCGTTCTAATTCTTGCTGAATACGTTTTTTGGCTATTTTTCCACTGATGCCATGCAAAGCCGTATGATATCGCAAGTTTTGCATGACGGATAAATCCATATCCAGCGTGGTTTGCTGGAAAACCACGCCTAGACTGGACAAGGCCAGGCGAGTCTGTTGTTTAATATCAAAGCCGCATAATGTTATTTTTCCGTGACGGGTGTCATAGAGTCGGGTAATTAAGGAAAACAAAGTGCTTTTTCCAGCACCATTAGGCCCCAATAAGATAGTACACTCTGCTAAGTTTACTTCAAAATTAATCTGATCTAGTGCTTTTTTTCCACTGTAGGAAAAACTTAAATCTGTAACGGTCAGTGCGGCTGATTGAGCTGATTTTTGTTGCTGATCTACTATTCCGTTCATGGTTTTGAAACAATACCCCAGGGGAATCGTCCTACAGCCACTGATTTTGTGACCTTATGATTTTCCAGATCAATAATTGAAATATCATTACTACGTCCATTAGTGGTATAGAGTCTTTTTTGGTCGGGTGAAAAAGCCAGATTCCAGACTCGTTGACCCACTAATAAAAATTTTTCAATTTCAAAAGTTTGTGCATTGATGACGGCAACACGGTTGGCAGGGCCTATAGCGACATAACCCCAGCGGTTTTGTTTATCTATAACCACACCTACTGGCTGAATTTTATCGGCATTAACGCCGGGGATATCCAGTCTAATTGTTTTTATTACCTGCTTGCTACTAACATCCAAAATCATTAGCGTTCCTGCGATCTCAGACGTTACCCATAGTTGGGTGCTATCTGCGGTAAAACTGGCTGCTCTGGGGCGTGGGTCAACCAAAGTATTTTCTACAATTTTATTGGTTTCAGGATTAATCCAGTGGATCATATTGGTTGTTTCTGATGCACTGACAACCCATTGATTATCAGGACTCACTGCAATACCTTCGGGCTCCACCCCGACCTTAATCTGGGCAATTTCTTTTTTACTGACAAGATCAATAACAGTGACTAAATTGTCATCTTCATTAGAGACGTATAAACGATTGCCTTCTGGATTTAAGGCAAAAGTTTCAGGGTTTTTTCCTGAAGGCAATTGAGCTACTTCAAGATAAGTTTCTGTATCAAAAACTTTAATGGTATCATCGTCACTGGTTGCCACGTACAAATATTTATTATCAGGACTTAATACAATCCCTCTGGGTCGCTGGCCTATTTCTATTGTTTTCAGAAGTCTTCCCTCAATAGGATCAATCACTGCTAATGCATTATCTTTTTCCAGGGTAACAAAAACGGTTTCTGCCTGAACTGAATAGTTTACGATGAGTGCAATTAATATTGAATATTTCATTTACTTTATTTTATCTAATAATTGTTGAATAAATTTTTGCCATTTTTTTAGAGTATTCTGCTGATTTTCCAACTTATTATAAGACGGTTTATTAAAAGAAGACTGGTTTTCTCTGATTTCCAGCTGATTATTACAGGCAGATTCTGACTGGTCGTATCCTAATGTATCCAGTACTGTTTTCGGATGTAAAAACCCCTCTATGGGAGCCACTGTGACCAATGAACGAGCTGCTGCTAATAATACCGGTTGCCTTAATTGTCCATTCCAAGAACGAAATGACAAAGGGTTGCCTTTATAGCCTTGCAATGCAAAAGCATCACTTAATAAATAGTCTTTAATCGCTTGCATTTGATTAGACTGGGTTCTGACGGATGCTTCTCCTATTGATCTTACTGCCAGATAAGCTGCATAATCTTCCTCTTCCATCCATCGTCCTGCCAGTGCTTTAAAACGATTTTGAATTTGCATAGCGCCCCATTGTTCATGCGTTCTATGCCATGCCGTAGGAACCAGACCCTGTGTTCCTACCACTGGCCTTGGAATCCAGGTGCGATAAGCCAGGTATTCTCCAAACAAACCCTGTTCGTCTGCCACCACTAAAACATCATAGTCAATATCCTGGGTAAAAACGGGAATATCTGATTGTGCTGTTCTGCGAGCGTCATAAGTATGCGTCCATTGTTTTTCGCCCACAATTTTCATACCAAAGCGTTTGGCTGCCCGTTTGATCGCATTGGAATAGGCTTGATCGTCCGGGGTAAGTCCTGTGACCAAAAACCAGTGCCGCCATTTTTTTTTCAGCATATACTGAGCCAGCGCATCGGCTCTCATGGCTCTACTGGGCAATAAATGCAAGACATTATCACGACACTGACTATTTCTTAAAGGATCATCGGTAGTTGTCGCATCAAAGATCAGCTTGTTTTTGGTTAAATCAAGGTCTGCCAGCAGTTTTAGTTGTTCAACCGGTAAATTTGCAACGATGAAAACGGTATCATCAGGAATCTGCTGCTTGACTAGTTTAATGACATCTTTACCGACAGGGACGATAATTTTATTGAGCTGGAAACTTTGCCCGGTAAATTGACCGGTCGTATTATTATCGGCAACCGCTAATTGAGCACCGGATAAACCTTTTTGCTGAATAAAAACATCCAGATTTGACAGAGCTACAGGTATTTTCTTTTCCTGGGTAATATAAGCAATTTTTATTAGTTGAATATCTGTTGCATAGGCAAAATTTGTTAGGCAGCAGAGTACGCCCAGAAATGCTATTTTTCTATTGCAATGGCTCATCAAGCACTATCATCCTGAATAATAATTGATTTATTGCGGCCAGTTTGTTTTGCCTGATACAAGGCCTTATCAGCTTGTTCAATAATAGCCACCAGTAAACTTCTTTTAGTTTGTGTATCTGGTTTTTCTTTATCTTTTTTATCTAGAATACATCGGTCATTTGTTGATAAATGTATAGGAAACTCAGCTATTCCAGTACTGATGGTGACAGGCACATTTTTGCCCTTTTCACTTTTTAATGTGAGTGACTCAATGTTTTGTCTAATGCGCTCAGAGGCACAACTTGCTTCAGTAGCATGAGTACCGGGCAATAAAATGACAAACTCTTCCCCACCATAACGAATCGCGTCATAGTCTCGAAAACATTCTGCTACTTTGACTAATACGCTATCGCCAAAAACATGACCGTGCTGGTCGTTTATTTTTTTAAAATGATCAATATCTATGATCAGAATAGAAAAATAACAACTGGCATCGCGGTAATAATGATCAATTTCTCTACTGCCTAAGCGATCAAAGGCTTTTCTGTTGTATAGATTGGTTAATTGGTCAACAAAGGAACGATTAATTTGCTGTCGAATATAATCGGGTTCTAAAATATAGGCATCATCCTGAAATGCATTTAACCATTCATGAAGAAGAAAAGTGTTTTTTACATTATAAGCTTTTAGATTGAAAAAGCCGGGTATTCCATGGCGATCAGATATAACTAACTGTTCACATTTTATAGGATGAGAGGTGACATAATAAAATGCTTTTTCTGGAAATTCCACACTCAGTGTTTCAATAATTTCTGGTGAGGTCGAATGATTCAAATAGTTTTCAGAAAAATCATCCAGATCAAAGTTTTTGGGTGGCTGTATTGCCTGTTTGTCTACTAATTGAATATTAGTAATTTTATTAATGCTTAACAAAAAAGGCTGTTGATCTATCTCAAAGGAACCCACTAAATAAGATTTATCATCTCTGATAACCAGACCGAAAGGATTAAATGTTTGTGTTAGGTAGTGTTTATCTGGACGGGTTATTTTTAGTTGTTTGTTGTTAAATAAAGCCTGTTTAAAGACCTGGATAATTGTGTTTTCCTGCTCTGAGCTATAGTATTCAATAACGCCTTTCCAGTATGTTTGAACTGAAATTTTGCTTTCCCATTCTAAAAAACCTCCAGATTCAATAGCTTGATTACTATTTTCTTTGGTTTTCAAAGCATCCATCACTTCTTGTGGAAAAATATGGGAAAAATATTTTTGGGCAAAGTGAATAATAAATGCTTCTGCAAAGTCCTTTGTCATAAGAGAGAGTAAATAATTGAGAGCCAGTTCACATTATTATATTCCACCAAATTTCAATGCACAAATTTCCTAGTCTATTTTCTGAGTTTTATGGTGCTGTTAGAAATCTTTTAGTTCGTCTTGAATAGATAAAAATTCATCCCGATGTTCAAAAAAAATATCAACTAGGAGGCTGTCCGAGAATAGAAGTCGTAGCGAGGGGAAGCTATTTTGAGTCGGGTTTTTTGATTTTTTGAGGCGAATAGCAGGCTCTTTAACGAAAAAAATCGGGAAATCCGGCCAAAATCAGCTTTTCCGCAGTAGACTTTCTATTCTCGGACAGCCTCCTAGTCACTATAAACAGGAAAACGAGAGCAAAGTAAACTTACTTTGTCGCGAACAGTTGCAATAACAGTATCGTCATCCATGTTTTCCATGACATCACACATCAAATTAGCAATTTCAGTCATCTGTGCTTCTTTAAAGCCTCTGGTAGTAGGGGCTGGGGTGCCGACACGAATACCACTAGTTACAAAAGGAGATTCAGGGTCGTTAGGAACCGCATTTTTGTTGACGGTAATGTGCGCTTTGCCTAGTGCGGCATCAGCTGCTTTACCAGTAATGCCTTTGGGGATTAGTGAAACAAGCATCAAGTGGTTATCAGTACCGCCAGAAACCACCTCAAAACCACGGTTGATAAAAACTTCAGCCATGGCTTTGGCATTGTTGACAACCTGTTGTTGATAGATAGCAAATTCTGGCAACATAGCTTCTTTAAAAGCGACTGCTTTGGCGGCTATTACATGCATTAAGGGGCCGCCTTGAATACCTGGAAAAATATTAGAATTAAATTTTTTCTCTAATTCAGGGTTGCTTTTACAAATAATAAAACCACCTCGCGGACCACGTAAAGACTTGTGGGTGGTACTGGTGACTACATCGGCAATAGGCACCGGGTTTGGGTAGATTCCTGCTGCGACAAGACCTGCAACATGAGCCATATCAACAAATAAATAAGCACCGACTTTATCAGCAATATCTCTGAATCGTTGCCAGTCCCAAATACGGGAGTATGCTGAAAAGCCAGCTACAATCATTTTAGGTTTATGTTCCAGTGCTAAAGCTTCAACCTGATCGTAATCAATTACCCCTGTATCTGGGTGCAATCCATATTGGATTGAGTTATAGATTTTACCCGAAAAATTAGGTCTGGCACCGTGTGTTAAATGGCCGCCATCGGCAAGGCTTAAACCTAGAATGGTATCGCCAGGTTGAACCAAGGCCATATAAACAGCCATATTGGCTTGTGACCCCGAGTGAGGTTGTACGTTTGCATAATCAGCACCATATAATTCTTTAACTCGATCAATAGCCAGTTGCTCGGCTTTGTCTACAAATTCACAGCCGCCATAATAGCGTTTTGCAGGATAACCCTCGGCATATTTATTGGTTAATTGAGAGCCTTGAGCTTCCATAACGCGAGGGCTAGTATAATTTTCCGATGCAATTAGTTCAATATGATCTTCCTGACGCTGACGTTCTTGTTCCATAGCTTGAAATAATTCATCATCAAAACCGGCGATAGTCATGGATTTTTTAAACATGGGGTCTCCTCAATAAAATTTATGGTTGGATTAGTAGTATTTGAAAATCAGCAACATTAGTACCAGTAGCACCGGTCATGATTAAATCGGCTGATTTTTTTAAAGCGGCATAGGAATCGTTATTATTTAATCGGGTGTTGGGGTTGGTTTTAGCTTTTTTCATTCGAGCTAAAGTGCCTGTGTCAACCAGTCCTCCAGCTGCATCAGTAGAGCCATCAATGCCATCGCTACCGCCGCTAAGAAACACCCAGTTTCCTTTCAGATGATGTTTTTCGGCGGCAATGGCAAAAGCTAAAGCCATTTCCTGATTGCGACCACCTTGACCGGTGCCTTTAACCGTCACCGTTGTTTCTCCCCCAGCTAATATTGCAGTCGCTTGTGGAAAACTATGTTCCATCAGCTTGATAAGATGGAGCACCAGTTGTTCAGCAATATCTCTGGCTTCACCTGATAATTGATTGTTGAAAATATCTATTTTATATCGACGATTTTGCGCAGCTTCGGTGATGGCACGAAAGCTGATACTGTTACTGCCAATTAAAGTGTGCGAGGTTTTGTTAAAAAAGGGTTCTCCAGGTTTTGGAGTTTCTTCGATTTCTCCATTATTTCCTTTTTCTAGCAGTATTTGAACGCTAACAGGGACTTTATCCCACATCTTTTTTTCTGTAAGTATGCTGATAGCATCGGCAAATGTTGTGGTGTCTGCAACGGTGGGGCCGCTGGCAATGACGCTTAAATCATCCGCTAAAACGTCAGATAAAATGATTGCATGACAATCAGCAGGCGCTGCCAGTCTGGCCAAATGCCCACCTTTTAATTGTGATAAATGTTTTCTTACACAATTAATCTGCTGGATGGTTGCACCACTCGCTAGTAATAATTGGCTTGTTGCTTGTTTGTCAGCCAAAGTAATTCCAGAAGCAGGGTAGGGTATAAGTGCAGAGCCGCCGCCTGAAACAAGTATTAGCACTAAATCATCTTCTGCGGTATGAGATAGTTTCTCAGTGATTAGCTTTGCCGCATTTTGCCCGGATTCATCGGGGATGGGGTGATTGGCGCCTATCACCTCAATATTTTTTAAGGCAATGACGTTTTCATAATTGGTAATGGCTAGTGGTTTGCTAGCCAGGCGATGAGCAGGGATAATTTCAGCGGCTGCTTTTATCATTTTACAAGCGGCTTTACCAAAAGCTATCAAATGTATTTTAGACCATCTGCCACAGCGTATTTTTGCAGGGTTATCTAAGTCCAGTTTTATTTCAAAATGATTTTCATCAGCTGTCAGACAGTTTTTGGTGGCTAGATATGGATCGGCAACGTCTATACCTATTTGAAATAATGCCAAAGCATCTTTTCGCAAAGAGTTAATTGAGCTATGCATATTAGAAATATTAAGCCATTTCTTTGGCTAATTTAAAGATAAGTTCAGCATCAAAAACCTGTGTATTGTCTTCGAATAATTTTTCAATACACGTTTTATGTAAGGATAATTTAAGCGCACCAAATCCGAGCGCTCCCCATACTTTTTTACCATGACGCTGCAGACCTTTATCAAATAGTTCAGTGCCTCCAATACCGAGGGGAGGGGTCGCGTTGGCATCTGCAATAACTTGCAGATTCGGGTTGTTTTCCCAATGCTCAGGTTTTAGTAATTCAATACCCGCTGCGCCTGTTGCAAAAACAATGTTAGCTTCTTTAATAGCATTGCCACGAGCATCACAATCACTGGCTGCAACGGCGGTCAAGTTAACGCCAAATCTTTTTTTCATGGCAATACAGGCAGTTTCTGCACTGGATAGCTGGCGTGAAGTGACAGAAACGTCCGCACCCTCTAATGCAAACAAAGCAGCAGCACGTTGTCCTACAGGCCCTGTTCCAGCTAATACCACGACTTTTTTGCCGGTGAGTGATGTGCTTGTAGCAATTTTTGCAATAGCAGCTGACGATGTGGTGTTGCAACCATTGCTGTCTAGCATGACAGAAACTTGAAAACCAGAAAAGAATTGATTTTGTACAGACTGAAATAAAGCCTGGCTAGCATTGATGTCACTGCCTCCTACAAAAATGGCCGTGTTTTTTTTATATTGGGGAGCGCGTGTAAAAATAGTCCCTTCAACTAAGGCAGATATATTATCGGCAGTTAATCCACCATGTGGAATAACATGATCTGCACCACCATCATAAGCCACTACAGTATCAAATGATGAGGGGTGTGTGTCTGTGTCAAACTGGAATAACAGTTTTTTCATTCATCTGCCTTTATCAGCTATCTGGATAGGGAATTAAATTTAAACTATTATACCTTAATATTTGACATGGCTTTGCTTATCCAAATAGAATCAACCGGCTAACAGTTGTTACACATTTTTTATCTTACGCTTTGATTCTGCGTTTTTTTGCTATTTTTAAGGACAACAAATGAAAACACCCATAGATATTGCTGTTACCGGTGCAGCTGGTCAAATAAGTTATTCTTTACTTTTTAGATTGGCGACAGGTGAATTATTGGGGGTAGATCAGCCGGTTATTTTACATTTATTAGAAATCACACCTGCTTTGGATGCACTAAAAGGTGTGGTGATGGAATTAAATGATTGTGCCTATCCGTTATTGCATAAAGTGGTGGTGACAGATGATCCAAAACAGGCGTTTGATAATGTCGATTTTGCGTTTTTAATAGGTGCCAGACCTCGAGGTCCAGGGATGGAGCGTAAAGATTTACTTTTGTGTAATGCGGATATATTTTCGGTTCAGGGTAAAGCATTAAATGAAGTGGCGCATAGAAATGTAAAGGTGTTAGTCACAGGTAATCCGGCTAATACCAATGCTTTGATTGCCATGAATAATGCACCTGATTTGAATCCTGGCTGTTTTTCAGCAATGACTCGCCTGGATCATAATCGCTCAATCACTCAGTTAGCAGAAAAAGCCGGAGTAACATCCAGTGATATTAAAAATATTATTGTCTGGGGTAATCATTCTTCTACACAATATCCCGATTTGCATCATGCTAAAGTAAAAGGGCAAGATGCACTATCTTTAGTGGGGAATGATTGGTTTGTGAATGACTTTATCCCAACAGTTCAGCAACGTGGTAGTGCTATTATTAAGGCGAGAGGCCAGTCCAGCGCAGCTTCTGCAGCCAATGCCGCATTATTTCACATGAAAACCTGGATTAATGGTACAGAAGGGGGTGACTGGGTGAGTATGGGAGTGGCTTCTGATGGTAGTTATGGTGTC
>CAZDMC010000028.1:0-11463 GCA_964506335.1 uncultured Methylomarinum sp.
TAAACAATAATATTAGTATATACTCTTCACACTCAAGAATAGCCACCCAAGCACATGGATTGTTGCGATGGCCATTGTTATAAAACGCTGAAAAATATTAATATTACGGTTTATTTGCACTTGGTTCATCACAACAATCCATACATTTGAATGGCGTATTCTCAAACATGAAGAGTCTATTGCTTCACTTTTAATGAATCTGTTCGCGTGCCTACGGTGGCTTGCTAAAACTTAAGCGTGTTATACTTCGCTTTCTAATTTTTTTACCTGGTATTTTTGTGAAAATAAAATTATTTCACCTCATGGTCCTGGCTTTACTGTTAATTGTTCAGCCAGCAAAAGGTGAAGATAGCTTTTTAGTTGAACATATTCAGGTTAATGGACTACAAAGAATTTCTGCAGGCACTGTTTATAACTATCTACCGGTGAGTATCGGTGAAAAATTTTCTTTGGATAAAGCGAATTCGGCGATTAAAGTTTTATTTAAAACAGGATTTTTTAAAGATATTTCATTAGAAAGAGAAGGCTCTACACTTATTGTCAATGTTGTTGAAAGGCCTTCAATTTCAAAAATAATTTTTGAGGGTAATAAAGATTTAAGTACCGATGATTTAACCTCTGCATTGAAAACTATCGGCTTGTCGGAAGGAAAGGTATTTAATAAGCAGTTGCTGGACAAGGTTGAGCATGAGCTCAGGCGACAATATTTTAGTCATGGTAAATACGGTTTAAAGATAGAAACCAAGGTGTCTTTGTTAACCCGAAACCGGGTGGGGATTCATATTGATATTTCAGAGGGGCGTGTTGCAAAAATCAAGCAAATAAATATAGTCGGGAACAATGCGTTTGATAATGATGACTTATTAGATAACTTTCAGTTAAACACTACAAACTGGTTGTCTTTCTATACCAAAGATGATCAATATTCAAAACAAAAGCTGTCAGCCGACCTTGAACGTTTGCGTTCATATTATCTTGATCGTGGCTATATTAATTTCTCTATTGAATCAACACAGGTTGCTATAACACCCGATAAACAAGAAATTTATGTCACAGTCAATGTAAAAGAGGGAGGCGTATTTACCCTTGAAAAAGTGAAACTGTCCGGGAATTTAGTGGTTGATCCAGAACAACTAACTCAGCTGGTTCATGTCGGGCCGGGGGAAATATTTTCACGCAGGAATGCAACAATAACATCAAAAGCCATTTCCGACAGATTAGGTGATGAAGGTTATGCTTTTGCCAATGTTAATATGGTTCCACAAATTAATAATGAATTAAAAACAGTTGAGATGACTTTTTTTGTTGACCCAGGGAAAAGGGTCTACGTTCGTCGTATTAATATGAGTGGTAATACCAAAACCAGAGACGAGGTTTTACGGCGCGAAATGAGGCAAATGGAATCTAGCTGGTCATCCATTGCAAAAATTGAGCGATCTAAAATAAGGTTGCAACGACTGGGTTATTTTGAAGAGGTGAATCTAGAAACGCCACCCGTGGTAGGCACTGCTGACCAGATTGATGTTAACTATACGGTGGTTGAAAAATCATCAGGTAATATATCGGCAGGAGTTGGCTTTTCTCAAACACAGGGTATTATCTTTAATGCAAATGTGTCACAGGATAATGTTTTCGGTTCAGGTAAACGAGTCGATATCGCTTTCAACAATAGTAATATATCAACTCGATACAGTTTTGGGTATCATGATCCTTATTTTACTTTAGATGGTGTTAGTTTGGGTTTTAATCTGGGTTATAGTGCCAGGGATGCGGAAGAAGCCAATATTTCCAATTTTTCAACAGATGTCATTAATGCGGGTTTGAATTTTGGCATTCCAATCAATGAATTTGATCGGCTGCGTTTTAATATAGATCTTAAACACACTGATTTAACTACTTCGAATACCTCATCACAAGAAATCCTGGATTTTGTTGAGAATAGAGGGAGTTCCTATTTGGATTTAATCACCTCTATGGGTTGGACTCATGACACCTTAAACAGAGCTGTTTTCCCCAGTGAAGGAGGACAGAAGAGGTTTTCAGCACTGGCGACCGTACCAGGCAGTGACCTGGAATATTATAAAGTTTCTTATAAGCAACAACAGTATTTTCCGATTGCACAAGGTGTTACTTTTAGACTTTTTGGCGAAGTGGCTTTTGGAGGTGGTTACGGTGATACTGACGAACTACCTTTTTTTGAACACTATTTTGCGGGCGGAGTTAAGTCTATTCGTGGTTTTGATGATAATACCATTGGCCCAAGAGACTCCAGAGGCGATTCTTTCGGAGGCTCAAGCAAAATTATAGGCAAGGCTGAACTTTTCTTTCCTGTGCCGTTCGTAGATGATGCCAAGTCTATTCGAATTGGTTCATTTATTGATGCGGGAACAGTCAGTGATGGCTTTGAAGTCAGTAATTTGAGATACTCAGTGGGCTTGTCGGGTGAATGGCTCTCACCATTTGGTGCCTTATCGGTTAGTTTTGCTATACCGGTGAATGCAGGTGAAGATGATGAAGAACAATCATTTCAGTTTTCATTTGGCTCAGGGTTTTAATTTTTTATTAATATAATCTATAATCCGATTGTTTTTTGCTATTTTAAATTGTTTTTATATGGGTGATTAATGAACGAGGATAGAATCCTTGCTTCTAATTATTACTTTTGATTGTTTGACTAATTTTTTTAGAGATGAAATTAACGATGAAAAAAAGAATTTCTTTGTTTTTAACACTTTTACTTGTGGCTAATATCAGTTATGCAGAACTGAAAATTGGGTTTGTTAATGTTGCAAGAGTGTTGGAAAAAGCTCCGCAGGCAGAGCAAGCAAAAAAACGTCTGGAAAAAGAATTTTCTCCCCGCGACAAACATCTGGTCTCTCAAGGGAAAGAAATAAAAAAACTAGAAGAAAAACTATCCCGTGATGCTTCTGTTATGGGTGAGTCAGAACGCCGAAAACTTGAAAAAGATATTGTTGGCAAAAAAAGAGATGCAAAAAGATCACAGCAAGAATTTAAAGAAGATTTTAATATGCGACGCAATGAAGAGTTAAGTAAATTACAGCGTCGTATTATGGAAGCGATTAAAGCGTTGGCTAAAGATGAGAAATTTGATTTATTATTGACTGATGGTGTTATTTATGCCAGTCAGAAAATTGATGTAACAGCGCAGGTACAGTCAAAGCTATCTACCTTGTCAGATTAAGTTTTACTGTTCTATAAGTAAATCATGATAAGACAACCTCTTAGAACCTGTTCAAAGCTTCGGATCGTTGCAAATTTTTCCAATTATTAAAAGGCTAAACAAATGGCAGGTGAATTAGATATTTTACAGATTCAAAAAATTTTACCGCATAGATATCCTTTCTTATTAGTCGATAAAGTGCTTGAATGTGAACCTAAAGTACGTTTGTCTGCGGTAAAAAATGTGACCTTTAACGAGCCTTTTTTTCAAGGTCATTTTCCTGAAAACCCGGTCTTTCCAGGCGTCTTGATGATAGAAGCGATGGCGCAGACAACGGCTATACTGACTGCTCAGTCAGATGATCAATTTGGCGCAGACACGACTTACTTTTTGGCAAGTGTTGATAAAGCACGGTTTAAACGACAAGTAGGCCCAGGTGACCAACTAATGCTAGAAGCTGTTTTTATTAAAAGCAAACGTAATATCTGGTCATTTGAATGTCGTGCCCAAGTGAACGGTAAACTAGCCGCGAGTGCAAATATAATGTGTGCAGCAGTGGACGGCTAAATTGATTGATTCTAAAGCGGTTGTAGATTTAAATGCAGAAATTGCCGATGATGTTTGTATTGGCCCATTTTCTATTATTGGTGAAGGCGTACAAATTGATTCGGGGACAGTGATTGGCTCCCATGTTGTGATTAAAGGGCCGACTGCAATAGGAAAAGACAACCGAATTTATCAGTTTACCTCGATAGGTGAGGCGCCTCAGGATAAAAAATATGCAGATGAAGTAACACGGCTGGAAATTGGCGATAGGAATGTTATTCGTGAATTTACTACCATGCATAGAGGAACATTACAGGATCATGGTTTAACACTGGTAGGCAGTGATAATCTATTTATGGCTTATACCCATGTAGCCCATGATTGTATTATTGGTGACAATGTGATTATGGCTAATGGTGCATCCATAGCCGGTCATGTGCACATGGGAGATCATGCAATTTTAGGTGGTTTTACTCTGGTTCATCAGTTTACCCAAATCGGTGGCTATAGTTTTTCTGCAATGGGCAGTGCTATTACCCAGGATATTCCCCCTTTCGTGATGGTCGGTGGCAGGCCGACTCGGCCTCATGGTATAAATTCTGTGGGCATGGAGCGCAATGGCATATCTCCCGAAACAGTAAGACAAATCCGAAAAGCTTACAAGGTTTTATACAAAAATAATTTACGTCTTGAAGATGCCATAGAAGAGATGGAAGATCTTGCCGGAGATAGTAAGGAATTATCTGATATGGTGAGTTTTTTGCGGAATGTAACACGCGGTATCCAGCGATAATAATTGCCGGTATTGATGAAGTAGGACGAGGGTGTATCGTCGGCTCAGTTATTGCCGCCGCTGTTATTTTAGATGTGGACCAGCCCATTACAGAATTAACTGATTCTAAAAAACTGACAGCCAGCAAGCGTTATGAGTATGCCTGTCAGATCAAATTAAAAGCAAGAGCATGGGCTATTGGGCGTGCTGAACCTTGCGAGATAGACCAACTGAATATTTTACAGGCTACTTTATTGGCCATGAGTCGGGCATTTACTCAGCTGTCGATAAAGCCAGACTGGGTGCAAGTGGATGGTACTTTTTATCCTGATATTTCTTGTCCCGGAGAAACTATTATTCAAGGGGATTCTAAAATTGCTGAGATTTCAGCGGCTTCCATTTTAGCGAAAGTAAGCAGAGATGATGAAATGAAAACACTGGATGCGCTCTATCCTGGCTATCAATTTGCAAAACATAAAGGCTACCCTACCCAATTACATCTGCAAATGTTACAAACACTGGGGGTTACAGAGCAGCATAGAAAATCATTTTCACCGGTAAGAAAACAATTGCTTTTAAACCATTGAGCTTTGTTTTTATTTATTTCCAAAGAAAGGTAAGTAAAGGTTGCTAACCTTATTTCATACGAATTCCCTTTCAACCCTAATCAGCCCTTCATGAAACCAGAGTTTATCCATTTACGTGTTCATTCTGAATTTTCTTTAGTGGATGGAATTGTAAAAATAAAACCTCTGATAAAGCATACGGCAGACTTCAATATGCCTGCTATTGCCTTAACAGAACAATCTAATCTCTTTTCCTTAGTCAAATTTTATCGGGCAACGCAGTCGCAAGGCATTAAAGCGATTGTGGGCTCTGATGTCTTCATTTTTAACCCTGAGAACCTTGAAAGTCCTTTTCGGCTCACTTTGCTTGCGCTAAATAAAACGGGTTATATCACGCTGACTGAACTTATTTCTAAAGCCTATCAGCTAGGACAACATCAAGGCGTTGCCATGTTAAATAAACAATGGCTGGTAGAAAATCATCAAGGATTAATCGCATTGTCAGGAGCACTTGAAGGCGACATTGCTATCGCACTATTAGCTGGCAATACTGAATTGGCTGAGCAATGTGCGACAAACTGGATCGAACTATTCGGTCAAGATTTTTTCCTGGAAATACAACGGGTAGGTAAGCCAGATGAAGAGACCTACATTAATGCCGTGGTAAATCTTGCTATTAAATTAGAATTACCGGTAGTGGCAACGAATGATGTTCGCTTTATTAAAAAATCTGATTTCGACTCGCATGAAGTGCGTGTTTGCATCAATCAGGGACGTATACTGGATGATGAGCGGCGTCCAAGGAATTATACAAACCAGCAGTATTTGCGCAGTCCAGAGGAAATGCTCGACTTGTTTTCGGATATTCCTGAAGCCTTGCAAAATACCGTGGAAATTGCTAAACGTTGCAATGTGGCGCTGACTTTAGGGGAAAACTATTTACCTGATTTCCCTGTTCCAGAAGGTATGACCCTAGATCAGTTTTTTATTGAGGCATCAGAAAAAGGTCTGCAACAGCGTTTGCAACAATATCCTGCAACTGGGGAGGGCAGTGATCAAGAAAACCGGAAAGCTTATTCTGACAGACTAGAGCTAGAACTAGGTGTAATTACCCAAATGGGTTTCCCTGGGTATTTCATGATTGTTGCAGACTTTATCCAATGGGCTAAAAATAACGCTATCCCCGTCGGTCCTGGCCGTGGTTCGGGTGCGGGTTCTTTGGTCGCCTACGCACTCAAAATTACTGATCTTGATCCGATTGAATTTGATTTATTATTTGAGCGATTCCTTAATCCCGAACGTGTTTCCATGCCCGATTTTGATATTGATTTTTGTATGGATCGACGCGATGAAGTGATCGACTATGTAGCCAGACATTATGGCAGAGATCGTGTTTCACAGATTATTACTTATGGCTCCATGGCGGCAAAAGCGGTGATTCGTGATGTAGGGCGAGTGTCAGCATTCTCTTATGGCTTTGTTGATAGTTTGGCCAAACTGGTTCCTTTTGATATCGGTATGACTTTAAGCAAAGCCTTACAGGAAAGTCCTGAATTAAAGCAGCGCTATGACACAGAAGAGGAAGTCAGCTCACTGATAGATATGGCACTTTCATTAGAAGGCATATCCAGAAATGCCGGTAAACATGCGGGTGGGGTAGTGATTTCTCCTACCAAACTAACAGATTTTACCGCACTTTATTGTGACGAAGAAGGCGCAAACCTGGTAACTCAGTTTGATAAGGATGATGTCGAAGCTGTGGGTCTGGTTAAATTTGATTTTTTGGGTTTGCGAACGCTAACCATTATTGACTGGACTATTCAAACGATCAATAGAAAAAAACAGCAATCAGGTGAAGCCCTAGTCGATATTTCCCAGATTCCGAGAGATGATGAAGCCACTTATCAGATTTTTGAGAAATGTCAGACCACGGCTGTTTTTCAATTAGAATCGCGCGGCATGAAAGAGTTGATCCGCAAACTAAAGCCGGATTGTTTTAATGACATTATTGCTTTGGTTGCCTTGTTTAGACCCGGCCCATTGGAATCAGGCATGGTAGATGATTACATCAACGTCAAGCACGGTGCAAAAGCTGAATATGCTCACTCCTTATTAGTGCCTATATTAAGTCCGACTAATGGCGTTATTTTATATCAGGAACAAGTGATGCAAATTGCCCGCGAGCTAGCCGGTTATACGCTGGGTGGAGCCGATGTGTTGCGGCGTGCCATGGGTAAGAAAAAACCGGAAGAGATGGCTAAACAGAGAGCCGTTTTTACTGAAGGTGCTATCAATAATCAGATCGACGAATCCATTGCGACTTATGTTTTCGATTTGATGGAAAAATTTGCAGGTTATGGTTTTAATAAATCACATTCAGCCGCTTATGCGCTAGTTGCCTATCAAACAGCCTGGCTTAAAAGACATTATCCGGCCGCATTTATGGCTGCTGTGATGTCGTCAGATATGGATAATACCGATAAAGTGGTTATCCTGAAAGAAGAATGTGAGAATATGAAACTCATTTTGCATCCACCTGATATCAATACGTCCTATTACAAATTTACTGTTAATGAAGGCGATGAAATTATTTATGGTATTGGTGCAATTAAAGGGGTGGGTGAAGCAGCCATAGAAGATTTACTAAAAAAAAGGGAAGCTCATGGCGCATTTATAGGTCTTTATGATTTATGCAAGCGCGTTGAATTACGCAAAGTCAACAAGCGGGTATTAGAAGCCTTAATAAAGGCCGGTGCTTTTGACCGTATTAATGCTAATAGAGCCGCTCATTTAGCAGAATTGCCAACAGCGGTCAGAGTGGCAGAGCAACATGGAAAAATGAGTCAGACCGGGCAAAATGATTTGTTTGGTCTGGCCGTTCAAGTGGATGCTAATGATAATACAGAAGTTTACACAACATCGGTTGAAGCCTGGACAGAAAAAGAACGATTAGAAGCAGAAAAAAACACACTGGGCATGTATTTAACAGGCCATCCGATTGATCAATACCAGGATGAATTAAAACATTTCAGGCAGGCCTGTATTGCTTCGTTAATAGCCGATGCAGAAAAAGCAAAGTATAAAATGGAAGGTAAAGTGGCCGGGTTGGTCGTGGAAATGCGAACCCGGCAAACCAAAAAAGGCACTATGATGGGTTTTGCCACGCTGGATGATAAAACAGGCCGACTAGAAGTGGCGGCATTCAGTAAAACCTTTCAACAATATCAGGAGCTTTTAAGTAAAGATGCATTATTAGTGGTTGAAGGTAGTTTGAGTATGGATGATTTTTCAGGAGGCGTAAGGTTAACAGCAGAAAAAATATATACTTTTGAGCAGGCGCGTGAGCTTTTTGTTCGTTGTATAGCCATCGACTGGAAAAAAGCGGAACATGAGTTTCAATCCATTCAATTTATAACTAAATTGAAAGAAATTTTACAGACATTTAAAGGGGGTAATTGCCCCATACAAATACGCTATCAGCAGGAAAATGCAAAAGCATCCTTGCAACTGGGCGATGACTGGCGGATACATCCTTCAGATGAGCTTATTTTACGTTTAAAAAGATTTTTGTCTGAAGACACAATTACCGTTAATTACCGATAGCTTAAATAATTACCGCTAATAAAAAACCATTAAACGCTTGAAAACAGTTATAATTACCGGCTTTTTTCTATGAGTAGCACAATGAGACCAAGCGGACGAAAGCCGGAACAATTAAGAGATGTTAATTTTATCTGCAACTATACCAAACATGCAGAAGGTTCTGTGATGATTGAATATGGTGATACCCGGGTGCTTTGTACAGCCTCTGTAGAGAAAAGAGTGCCGCGTTTTTTAAAAGGCAAAGGTGAGGGCTGGGTTACCGCTGAATACGGAATGTTACCTCGATCAACCAATGAGCGTATGGGACGTGAAGCGACTAGAGGCAAACAAGGTGGGCGTACCTTGGAAATTCAGCGTTTAATCGGTCGCTCATTACGAGCGGCTATTGATTTAAAAGCATTGGGTGAACATACCATTACTATTGATTGTGATGTCATTCAGGCCGATGGCGGTACACGAACCGCATCAATTACCGGTGGTTTTGTGGCTTTGTCGCTGGCAATCAATGGAATGCTGGCGAAAAAACAAATTAAAAAGAATCCTATTCATGGTCAAATCGCTTCGATTTCAGTCGGTATTTATAATGGTATTGCTGTTTTAGACCTGGATTATGCGGAAGATAGTAATGCAGAAACCGATATGAATGTGGTGATGAATGATGCCGCCGCATTTATTGAAATACAGGGGACAGCTGAAGGCCATGCCTTTAGAAAAGATGAGCTTAGTAACATGTTGGAATTGGCAGAACAGGGTATAACGCAGTTATTGGAAAAACAGCGTATTGCGCTGAATACGGCTGAGTAAGCTGTTTTTTTTATGACCCTTGCAGACAATCAAAAAATCGTTTTGGCCAGTGGCAACCCGGGGAAAATTAAAGAGATTCAAGCTATTTTAAAAAATAAATTTATCGTTCCACAGTCTGAGTTTAGTATTGCCGAGGCAGAGGAAACCGGCTCTACCTTTGTTGAAAATGCCATTATAAAAGCCAAAAATGCGGCTTTACATAGTGATCTGCCTGCTATAGCGGATGACTCAGGTTTGGTTGTCGATGTGTTAAAGGGAGCTCCAGGTGTCATTTCTGCACGTTATGCCGGCGTTGGTGCATCTGATCAGGATAATTTGCAAAAATTATTAGATGAGATGCACCATGTAACCACTGAGAAACGCACAGCTCGCTTCGTTTGCGTCATTGTTTTTATGCGTTATGCCGAGGATCCCCTACCTATCATTTCTCAAGGTGTCTGGGAAGGTGTTATTTTGGAGAGAGCTATTGGTGATAATGGATTTGGCTATGACCCGGTTTTTTGGGTGCCCAGTCATCAGCAGTCCTCCGCACAAATGTCGGCTGCAACTAAAAATCAATTAAGCCACAGATTTAAGGCGCTAAGGCAATTAGAAGCGAGGATTTAATAATTCCTAAATGCTATGGGTCTCACCTTGTATAATACGCATCATCGAATTAATAAAATATTTATATTGAGGAAAATATGACAGTCATAAAAATGCTAGATCTGGATTTAACCGGTAAACGTGTTTTAATTCGTCAAGACTTAAACGTACCTGTAAAAGAGGGAAAAGTCACCAGTGACCTGCGTATTCAGGCCAGTGTGCCGACTATTAAAAAAGCCCTGGATGCAGGTGCGGCAGTTATGGTTATGTCTCATTTGGGAAGGCCTGTTGAAGGTGAGTTTGATGAGGGTTCAAGTTTAAAACCTGTTGCGGAAAAATTAGCCCATTTGCTTGAAAAACCGGTTCGTCTTGAGCGAAACTGGCTTGACGGTATTAATATTGAAGTAGGTGAAGTTGTTCTTTGTGAAAATGTTCGTTTTAATATTGGCGAAAAGAAAAACAGTGATGAACTCGGGCAAAAAATGGCCGCATTATGTGATATTTTTGTAATGGATGCGTTTGGTACTGCGCATAGGGCGCAAGCTTCTACCCATAGTGTTGCCAAATTTGCGCCGATTGCCTGTGCCGGCCCTTTATTAGCCAATGAACTGGATGCTTTGGGTAAAGCATTAAATCAGCCTAAAAAACCCTTGGTGGCAGTAGTGGGAGGTTCTAAAGTTTCTACTAAATTAACTGTTTTAGAATCATTGTCGACAAAAGTAGACCAGCTTATTGTCGGTGGAGGTATCGCGAATACTTTTATCGCAGCAGCAGGTTATGAAGTGGGTAAATCACTTTATGAAGCAGATTTGATTGAAGAAGCACAGCGATTAATGGCGGCGGCTAAAGCGGCGGGTTCCGATATTCCGGTACCGGTTGATGTAGTTTGTGCCAAAGCGTTTTCTGAGGATGCAGAAGCCACTATCAAAAATGTAGCCGATGTCGCCAAAGATGATTTGATCCTGGATATTGGTCCGGAAACCTCAAAACAATATGCTGATATTTTAACAACTGCCGGAACTATCGTCTGGAATGGCCCTGTCGGCGTTTTTGAAATCGAGCAGTTTGCGGAAGGTACAAAATCAATGTCTATGGCTATTGCAAATAGCCCGGCTTTTTCAATTGCAGGTGGTGGAGATACTTTAGCGGCTATTGATAAATATGGAATTAAAGACAAAGTTTCTTATACCTCAACCGGAGGCGGTGCTTTCCTTGAGTTTCTGGAAGGGAAAATATTACCTGCTGTAGCTATTTTAGAAGAAAGAAGCAAGTAGGTTCTAATTAAAAAGGTAAGCCTGTGGATTGTGTTAAAAGCACAATAATAGTTGAAGGTAGTATCAAAAAATCAAGGTTTATCCTAGAAAAATCAGTTGATCACGGATTTTGTGGAAAATCTGGGCGAAAAA
>CAZDMC010000029.1:0-11383 GCA_964506335.1 uncultured Methylomarinum sp.
TTTATTGGCGAATGTCAGGACTGGACTTTCATGGGTTTGCTGACTATTATCCTTAATAAATCAGTTGTAATCTATATTTTTAAACATAAAAAGCAAACAATGAATACTAAAGAGGCTATTCAAACACGCCGATCTGTTAAACATTTTGATGCAAGTCATAAAATGACGGAAAGCGAAATAAACGAGCTACTTTCACTTGCTATCTTATCCCCGACTGCATTCAATATTCAAAACTGGCGTTTCCTGCTTGCCAGAGATCCTGAATTACGAAAAGAAATTCGTAAGGTATCCTGGGATCAGGCACAAGTTACAGACAGCTCGCTTCTGCTGATTCTTTGCGCTGATCTAAAAGCCTGGAAAAAAGCACCCGAGCGTTATTGGAAAAATGCCCTGGCTCCGGTTCAAAAATTTATTTTACCTGCTATAACAGAGTATTATCAGGATAATAATCAGCTACAAAGAGATGAAGCCATGCGATCTTGTGGAATTGTTGCACAAACCCTAATGCTGTCTGCAAAAGCGATGGGTTATGAATCCTGTCCCATGGATGGTTTTGATTTTTCTGCGGTGGCAAGTCTTGTTAATTTGCCTGCTGATCATGTTATTGCCATGTTTGTTGCTATAGGTAAAGGTTTAACTCCTGCAGCTCCCCGCGCAGGTCAATTAGCTTTAAATGAAATCATTATCAACAACGTATTTTCATGAATCAATTTCAACGGCGTCAATTAAAAAGTTTATTCATTAGAAATAAAGTCTGGGCAAACAACATGACCGAGAATAACCCTCGGTTTTTTAGTAAATCAGCTGAATTTCAACACCCAGACTATTTATGGATTGGCTGTGCAGATAGCAAAGTGCCAGCCAGCCAGATTATTGACCTTAATCATGGAAAGTAATTATGAGGGACATTAAGGCGCGAGGCGTAGTTAAAAATATAACGCAATTAAACAGCCAGTTTGGTATTGGTAAAGACCTTATATTTATAGAGGGCAAAGGAGGTTTACCTTTTATACAGGTTTTAAACAAAAAAGCCTCAGCATTAATATCGCTATATGCAGGACAAGTGCTATCTTTTAAGCCCGTTAATGAAGCTGAAGAGATGATGTTTGTTAGTAGTAATGCCTACTTTCAAGAAAACAAAGCCATTAAAGGGGGAACCCCCATATGTTGGCCCTGGTTTGGTGATTATATACACACTCCTTCTCATCCTGCGCATGGGTTTGTCAGAAACAATTTTTGGCAAGTAGTCACTGCGGCTTGTTTAGAAAATGGCGATACTCAAATAATACTTGAATTTGTTAATACAAAAAAAACTGAACAACTTTGGTCTTACCAATTCAAGCTTTCATTGATAATTATTATCGGGGATTCGCTTAGTATAGAGTTGATTACCGATAATATTGATAACCGGGCATTTTCAATATCAGAAGCCTTGCACAGCTATTTTAAAATAGGCAATATTGATGATATTGAAGTATCAGGACTAGAAAACACCGATTTTTTAGATAAAACTGATGACTTTTCACAAAGGCATCAATCAGCAGCCATTAAAATTCGTGAAGAAACAGATCGCATTTATTTGAATTCGCCAGATAAGCTGATCATCGATGATCCAGTCTTGAACAGAAAAATCAAGATCGAATCTTCAGGTAATCAAAATATAGTGGTATGGAACCCCTGGAGTAATGGCTCAGCTACAATAGCCGATTTATCTAACAATGATTACAGGTCTTTTATTTGTGTAGAAACAGCAAATGCACTTGCTGAAAGTGTTGAGGTGCTTCCAAGGCAGAGCCATTCGCTTAAAACTACTTATAGTATTATTTAGTTATTAAAATTTTTCTGATGCATAAGTTTTCTATTAAAGCGTCACTATGACAAACTTGCCACAAAAGATACGTTTTTTGCAGCAAGTAGCCTGCTGAGATTAAATTTAAGCTTTTATACCTCTCATTCAATATCCTGTGAAATCTTCAAATCAGCTGGTTTTCTAAGTGTTGCTTTTACAGCCATACCATCACGCTGTTTAAATAATGTGGTTTTGATAGAGAAAGTTATGATTATTTTAATATTCGGCAAATAGCTGCGTTTCTTGGCTGGTGTTTACACCGGAAGGTAATTCAATTTCAGAGTTTGCATTACCCTAAAAATGTTATAGCACCCCAAATAGTCAAGACAACTATTTCAAAAATCTTATTCCCAATCAATTAAGCCGCCTCATCCAGTTTATTAGACTGTTGTTTACTCTAATTCAAATTCCACATTATACTTTTAGAGGTTACTGGGTCGGACTCAACCTTGCCTTTTTCTAATTGAGCAATACAGTGTAAAAAGTCATCGAACAAATGTTCTTCTGGAATTAAATTGGGAATAAAACCAATATTACTGAGCATATCTTTCGGCTGATCTTTAATTCCAATAATTAATACAGTAACGCCTCTTTTTTTCATGGAAATCACGGCATCTTCAAGCGCATAAATACCCGATTGGTCGATATAAGGCACCAGACCCATTCGAATAATAACCACAGTAACTTTAGGTAAAGAGCGTAGCATTTCCTGAAATTTAGAAACAAAACCAAAAAAAATAGGGCCATCAAAATGTTTAATATAAACTTGCTCTTTGATGTGTTCTGAAATATCAGTTTCATCTGGCCATACTTCTTCATGTACAAAATTATCTAATGAGCCTGTTGAACTGTTTTGTTCGACAATATCACTCATTTTTTTCATGAATAAAACAGAAGCAAGCACCATACCTACGGCAACTGCTTGCAATAAATCTACAAAAATAGTCATCAATAAGACAATAAGCATCACGATTGAATCTGCTTTGGGTACATGAATAATATGTTTGATCCCTTTATAATCAATAATGCCTATGCCCACAGTAATCAAAATACCGGCTAATACAGGTAGTGGGATCAATCTGGCATAGGCTCCTGCACCCAGCAATACAAGGAGTAATGCAAAACTATGTATAACCCCGGAAAGACGGGTTTTTCCACCGGAATTAATATTAACGACAGTACGCATGGTTGCACCGGCACCTGGAATACCGCCTATCAACGCAGCACCCATATTCCCCAGTCCCTGCCCTATTAATTCTTTATTACTATTATGCTGGGTTTTAGTCATATTATCGGCAACTATTGAAGTTAACAAAGAATCAATAGTCCCTAAAGCCGCCAATGTTAATGCCGGAATGATAAGTAGCATGGGATGACTAAAATCAACACTGGATAACTCATCAATTCTTAATGCAGGCAAGCCTTCTGGAATATTACCAATTATTTTGACATCCAGGTTCATTATCGTGGAAATAATAGTAAGTCCTACCAATGCAATAAGTACACTGGGTATTAATT
Source organism: uncultured Methylomarinum sp. (assembly GCA_964506335.1). Lineage (GTDB taxonomy): Bacteria > Pseudomonadota > Gammaproteobacteria > Methylococcales > Methylomonadaceae > QPIN01. The sequence goes on from CAZDMC010000029.1 coordinate 3,368, forward strand.
TGGTAATCCGTGGGAAAATATAGATAGTAGCTATAGTCGCTAAAGATAAACAAACTGATGCAATACTAATGTCATGAATAATTGTGGGTAATTCTGAAAAAACATGAAGAATTTTCTTCGGTGATGAGAGCCCAAGAAAAGGAAAAATCTGTAGCACAATAATAATGACGCCAATACCGCTCATAAATCCGGAAACTACGGGATAAGGCATGTATCGGATATATTGCCCTATTTTAAACACGCCTAACAGAATCTGAAATACACCAGAAAGTAAGAATATACAAATGATGCTACCTATGGCTGATTCAAGACTGCCACCATGCGCTTCTATTACAGTAGCAATAACCACAGCAGAAACTACAGTCATAGGGCCGGTTGGTCCACTGATTTGTGTAGAAGTGCCACCAAACCAGGCAGCAATCATACCAATAGCTATTGCACCATAAAGCCCTGAAATGGCACCCAGCCCAGATTGCAAACCAAAAGCCAGCGCTAAGGGTAAGGCAACCACTCCAGCTGTTAAGCCCCCAAAAAAATCACCCCTTAGCGTTGAGGTATCTGTTTTTTTATTATTCATATTTAATAAAGAGATTAAAATATTGCCATGATTTGTTACTACTCAGCGTAATCTGTAAGTGCTCAGATTGCCCTTGATTTTGTTCAAGAGCAAGGCGAAAGCGCGCAGTTTACACGTGTAAATGAGCACTTTCAACGCGGCTATTGGACAAAATCAAGGGTAAGCTGAGTAGCTATGATTTTTTAATTAGAAGCTATTACCCTACGCCCCCAAACCCAAAAAACAGCGAGCATAGCACCCAAAATAAATCCCAAAACAAGCTTTAGTTTAAGCTTTGGATCATTCATCATATAGCCTTCAACAGCAACCATTTCACCACTCAGGGAATATAAAGAACCATGGTTATTATAAGCATAACTATTATATTGCTTGACGATACTGCCGATAGAGTATGACAAGATATCTAGCTCTTTGCCAGCCTGAGCAATATAGGCCATGATTTCTGTTTTAGAAATTACTTTAGTATCACTACTACTACTACTACTGCTGCTGCTAAAAACTTCAATCTCTGTCTCAATTTTTTGTAATTTGAGTGCTAACGTAATTTTTTCATTTAATAAGTCTTTTCTGAACTCTGGATCTGCCATTTTTGAGCCTAACTCTAAAAGATTAGTGACTAAAGCATCACCATATTGTGGTGAATAAATTGCCATTTTACCTGACTTAGAACTTTCTTTTTCTGCCAAAGAAAAGCTTCCTCTAGATGAAATTTGATCAAACTGATGAGTAATTTCATCATAAACTTTAATCATTCTGACAAGTTCTCCTTTCTCTCTATGTAATTTAGCCAATTGACCTGATCGAAAACTTTCGTGCAGTCCCAGATTATTTGAAAAGCTCTCGTTTTCAATAATGACAGCGCGTAAGGTATTAATTTGGTATTTATCAATCTGATTTAATTGAAAAGCTAAATCATTGATTGAATATCTGGATTTTTTTTCCAGAATTGAGTGAGCCCTTGGCAGGGTTTTTAACTTCGTTAAGGATTTTTTCAATAGCATTGAGTAATCAGCTAACTTACTCACCATAACCAGCGGTTCAACACCCAGGTTTTTCGAAATATCAATAGACACAAGCTCACTAAAAACATTCATAACGCCTAATTCCTGAATAGAAATTTCAGCCCATATTTCAGGGATTTTTAATAATATGGCCTCTGCTTGCTGCTGGCTAAAATGCAGGTCACTATTATCCAGGCTTATGATTGCACTTTGCCGAGAATAGATGTTGATTGCATCAGTATACGTTGCAACTAACTGGTTAAAATCTTCAACCGTTATTTTGTTATCTTTACTGGCAATATCAATCGCTGTAGATTTCAACAAATCTTCACCACTAAATCCCGGTTTAATGGTAACTGCCGTTGTAAATTCTAAAAAATCGACACCTTTTTCTGCTAATTTCAACTCATCAAACACACGACGAAAAATATTATTAGACAATAAATCATTCGGTGAAAAATGAACACCATTTGGATAAGCCGCTTTCTCCACACCTTCAAAATTAAAATTCACTGTGACAGAATATTGACTGACGGAAGTAAATGAATATCGTATTAAATGATAGGCCAATACTAAGCCCGCCATTAAGATGCTGATTAAGAATATCCGGTATTTTGCCTGCCAGATAGGCAAGATAATATCACGCGGGTCAATTTCATCGTTGGGTTCATAATCATAAACCGACACTTCGTTTTCTTCTTTCATATTTTCCTGGGTTTGTCATGGTAAAAAAGAGCGGTCAAATGTAACATAAACCGTCAGTCATCTGTAAAATATACGATTGCTCTCAATCAATTTGAAAAGCATTGAGGCAATATTGAATTTGTTATTGGCCTTTCATTTGTCAGATTAGCTGATTTAATCAAACTCAACATCCTGATAAATTTCGGCAAGCGATAAACTCAAGCCTATTGAATCAAAACTAAAACTATCATTATCATCCGTGAATAATGCTAAATCCCAAGCCCTCGAACGGCTATAAATTTCAACTCTTTGACAATCTTGAGCCACTAAAACATAGTCCTCCAGACTATCTAATTTACGATAGTTGTGGAATTTTTCTGCCCGGTCTTTGCGCTCAGTAGAAACGGATAAAACTTCTATAATGAGCTTTGCCTGGGCGTTGTATTGTGAATGACCCGATGTTTCACAACTCACATGCAAATCGGGATAATAAAAATAATCATCAGAATCAGTGAGAACCCCCACTTTCATATCAGATGCAAAAACACGACAAGGTGAATCACGTAAATGATTATGTATTATTGATGATAAATTCATACTAATAATATTATGTGCTCGTTTAGCACCTGCCATGGCATAAACATCACCATTAATGTATTCATGTTTTACCTCACTGATCAATTCACCCTCTAAATAATCAATGATACTAATTTTTAGCTGTTCCGCCATTGCTTTCATTTTTCAATCCCCAAGAAATAAAATACGTTTTACTTGAACCTTGAATCTTGTACCTGCTCTTTCATATCCTAACCAGCACTTCACCACGCCCTAATTCAGACATATCTCCAGCGTAGCGTTGAACTCGATTAAACGCTTCAGATTCAGAGGCAAATTTTGAACTGAGTGATTTAAACGATGCAAATAACATAGGCAAGAATGCCAAGGTATGCGCGCCGCAATCATTAAAGCTTGCTGATAATTGAGGTTGCTGCCACAACAACAACGTCCCTCTACGCATGGCATAACCCAAATAACGACCGGTTTGTCCCATTACCGCAATAGTCCCAGCCACCATTCTAGAACCACAGTAATCACCGGCATTACCTTCAATAAGCAATGTTCCTCTACGCATGTGATCCCCAGCACGTTCACCGACATTGCCTTTAACCAGTACAATGCCGCCTTTCATTCCTTGTTTATTACCAGGTAAGGCAGCGGCTAAAAAATCACCGGTATTTCCGGTTATTTCCAGATAACCATTTTTCATTTCGCAAGCGGCATACAGTCCTGCATTGCCTTGTACCTTAATAGTTCCTGATTTCATTTCCTGTGCTAAATAGGCACCGACATCACCCTGCACAGTAATTGTTCCGCCATCTAATTGTTTGCCAATAAAATCCAGTTTGGCAAAACTGCCTTTAATTATCAGGTTTTGAGTATCAGAACCTTTAATGCCAAATAAACTATCTACCCGAATTTTTCTTTTACCGTTTTGTAATTCGATGGCTGCAATTTCAGCTCCACTCATGCCTTCTAATTTATTACAAACCAGCGGTGACATATCGACACGCTGGTCAAGCCGGGTTTTCATGGTTAATATCAATGCACTCATGCCATAATCTCCTGCAAATGAAAGTGGAACGGACCTAATTTACCGCCATAATTTCCGGCGCTAATGCGTTGAATGCCATTTTCGGCACCTAAGTCGCACACTGCTTGAATACCCACTCGCATGGCTTTATCAATATCTTCTTTAGTTAAGCCATCGATGACAATTTCCATCACTGATTCACAATCTGACGGTAATTCTGTTTTTGTCATACCTTTTAATGTTGGACAAAATGCATCATTACTGGAAGCGCCTAAGGCAGGATATTTTGAACCCACTTTAGAACCAGAACGTACCACACCACCGGGAAATGGCATAATCACATTAGCTAACTTACGCATTTCTTCAATAGCCGCTTCACAGGCTGTCAGAGCTTGCGGTTGTGATTTAGCTAACACCAAAAAGTTACCCCCACCGACGGCTTCAACACGTCCTGTCGTTTCTTCAGTTAAAAATTCGCCATCCATTACCGGTATACGCCAATAGCGTTTGCCTGCAATTTTTTTGGATACTTGAAAACCATCACCAAAATAACGCAGATTTTTACCTAAGGGAATTTGCACGCCATCATCAATACCCGCAAATAAAGCAGAAGTCGGTGAAGTTAATACACACTGCCCTGCCCTGGTTTCTAATTGTTTCGCCAGACCTTTTCCTCCCATGGCAAAAATCAGTACGGACACACCAGGACGACCATCAGGCGTTTCTGACGGTAATAAGGTGCGTTCTATACCAGCTTCACAACCACAGGCAATCACTGACGTTGCAAATCCTGTCATCGCTTGTGCTGAAATCATCGCCCATTTTTCATTTTGTGCGGTAATAATAGCGCGTGTAGCTTTCATTCCAAAGGCTTCGGCAAAAGTTTTATCAATGGTTACGCCATTGATAATCATACTTTTTCTCCAACGGTTGGATGTACCGTCAAACTACCTCTTCCATCCTCTGTTATTTCATCATCACTGATAGTAAAGTTTCCTAACTTCATAGTCATAAAACGGTCAAAATATTTCTTCAAGTCTTTTTCTATGGATTTGTCATATTCAGGTCTGACTATATGGGTAGTTCCCCAGACTACTTTAACGACCTCACCGTCCTTAACCACCAACTCACCGTCTTTAAAAACATAATCCGGTTTTTCAAACATTTTTTCTCGGTTTTCATTTTCGGTGTAAACCGTAATATCAGCGTAATCTCCTTTACCTAAAGCACCTCGATTTTCTAAACCAGTGATTTTGGCGGCACCGGCACGGGTTAGAATCGCAATTTCCTGCATGGAATATTCACGGTCAATAGAACCCAATGTAGTCATTTTTTGTGCTTCAGGGTGAATCGTTGCCAACATATCATTGCGAAAGCTTTTGTCCATCAATAATCGAATCAAATGAGGATAGGAAGTAAATGGCGCACCATTAGGATGGTCAGTGGTCAAAAAGATTCGCCAAGGGTCTTTAACCAATAAAAATATTTCCAGTCCAATTGCCCATTGCAGTGCATTAACAAAATTCTGATCACGATATTTGAATGGCACTAAACCACAGCCAGCATCACATTCAATATCCATGCACACCCATTTATTTGGAGTAGCAATCCCATGGTTGGCATATTGGTGTTGATTATCACCGGAGGCTGTCACTGTCTGACCAAACATAATCTGTCCGACATCCACTGACACATTTTTGTTTTTATTGATTGCTTCCGCCAGCTCAGCTCCACCCGATGAAAAATTAAAGTCACCTTCTGTGCCATAACTATGGAATTGCACATGGGTTAAATGCATCGGCAAACCTTCAACTCCAACAATAGAGTCCAGCGTTGTTTGTATATTACCAGGTACACCGAGGTTGCTTCCATGTACATGCAATGGATGCGATATTCCCAGTTCTTTAATGGCTGTAGCCAGGGTTTTTAAAATTGCCCGTGGAGTGACATTGTAATATATGTTGTTTTCATCCAAATCCAGTTGACGTTGATTGAATTTGAATGCACTAATTCCACCAGGGTTAACCACTTTAATACCCACACATTGTGTAGCACGAAGTGTCCAGGCTACATAATCGTTAATGGCTTGTTGGTCTTTTTTCGCAGTCATCATGCGTAAAAAGAAATCATCACTGCCCAACATGGCATAGCCACCTTTATCCAGAATAGGCACATCGCCCATTTCCATATGTGCCTGTCTGGCATTAATGGGTATAACTGCCGGTTCAAATGCAGCGGTATAGCCCATTTCTGCATAACGATAACCGGTAGTAAAGGTACTGGGCATCGCATGACCTGTACCTGCACGTTTAATATCCGTATGCGCTACAGGATCTATCCGGTGATTTTCCGGCATTAGCATTCTGGCAATATTAGCTTTACCTCCACCAATATGAGTATGCAAATCAATGGCACCTGCCATCACAATTTTTCCGGCAATATTATATTCTTTGTCTGGCTCAATATTTCTCGGCTTAGTGACGATACGACCGTCTTGAATGTAAATGTCTTTTTTCTTGCCGTTTACTTTATTGGCAGGATCATAAACAATACCGCCGGTTAATTTTGTCAACATAATTAGTTCACCAATCCTTGTTCAATCGCGGTTAATACTTCTGCGGTGCTTGGCAAGCCTGAGTCTCTCAGTTTTTTTAATCGAATGGCCACTGCATTATCCAAACGATACGTGTGTCCAGCATGGTCAATTCCCGGAGTACCCACAGGGAAAAAAACATCCGGTTCTTCTGCAAATTTCATACCTGAACGACCCACCACAATAGTAGGAATCTTGCCACCTGTTGGGGGTCTTGCACTCGTATTAAATGCTTGCACCCAGACCAAAGCATCAACTTCACCATTGGCAAACATTTGATTAATATCGTATAGAAAAGGATCGTATTCTGGTATATCACTAGAAAAACGCATTCTGGCAGGATAGCCGGTTTGCCATACACAGACTTGATTTGCGGTCTGATCGCCTTCTTTTCCACCTAAAGGAAAACCGGAACATCTAACACCTGAGGCATTAACATCCTTAACCAGTTCGCAAATGGTTTGCACCGTAAGTTCGGCCTGTGAAAAATCTAAAGCACCGGCTTCCCAGGTCACTACGCCATAAGTCGCTGCTTTTAATTTATCGGCAATCATTTGAAGATCAGCTACGGCTATACCACCGACTTTTTCAGCAACAACAATATTTCCTTTAGTTAATGCCCTTAACACAGCAACTACTTCGGGTAAATCAGCATCCGCACATTCTAAAACCTGTGCTTTAGATTTATTAGGCGATGTCGATGCTTTTCCAGAAGGCGCTGTACCTATATAAATAACTTCTCGAGCACTGGTATCATCCAGAAACATAGACTCCTTATTCCATAGATAACGCTGATAAAAACGCGGTATAAAAACCTCCAGATCACAGCCTATAACGATAAACAAATCACAGCGATTTTTTATCTCTGCCAGTGTGGTAGTCATCCAGCCAGAATCCTGCAAAGCCAGGAAATTACGCATGGCTCCGGTAAAATTCATATTATCAACCACAGCACCATTACGGTCAGCCAAAGCCATCAATGCTCGCATTCCATTAACATCGGTTGCACAACCACCAATAACCGGTTGATTAGCTACTTTTAAAATGTCGACTGCTTTGCCAACAGCATCTTTAAAAGTAGCCTCTTTGCCAGCCACTCTGGGACTAACATCTGTAATTGGCTGTTCAAATGCGGGAGTATTCACTGCGCAACCATTTTCAGACACTTTTATTAATAGTTTTTCTACCTGAATGGTCAAATCATCCGTGCCTATACCGCAAAAAGGACTGGGAACTTCAGTTATTTCTGTCACAGCTTTACCTCAGGGATTAATCTTTAATGTAGTTTTACCCCTTTAGGATAGCATTTTTACATGCTTTATTCCAAACAAAGCCTGCTCTCTAATTCATACTTAGAAAGTTGGCTCATGGCACCACCCTCTATTCCCCAGGGCTTTACAAAAACACCTTGATAAGCCAAGAACTTGTTCAAAATCTACTGTGCGATTGTTCGTTGCCTTTGTAATCCTCATTTACGCCATGTGAACTCCTGTTTCTGCGCCCCGTCCGCGCGCAATTGACAGCGGCTCATAACGATCTTGAACAGCTTCTTGATCTGTCGGCCAAATCG